>JAEZGT010000210.1 GCA_023416875.1 Pseudomonadota bacterium | reverse complement strand
GGCTACCGCTGCGGCATCATCAATCACCATGCCTGTTTCCCTCCACGCCTTTTTGTTAACTCGCCACTGGCGCGACACCGCCAATGGGGTGGTGTTGGATTTCTGGTGGGCGACGGAAGCGGGGCCGATCTGGACCTCAGTGACCCAGCAGGAAGTGGTGTTTTTTGTTCCGCGAGAGCAAGCCGACGCCGTTAATGCGCTCCTGGCCAAACTGCGCAACTGGCGCATGGCGGAAGTGCCTCTGCGCAATTTTCACAACCAGCCCGTCAATGCGCTCTATTGCCGTAGCCAGAAAATCGCTCGGGAAGCGCAGCAACATTTGGAAGACTCCGGCATTAGCTGTTGGGAAACCGACGTCAAACCGCCGGAACGCTATTTGATGGAGCGGTTTGTTACCGCTGCGGCGCAACTGACCTTTGCCGATAATCCCACACCATCCCTGCCACAACTTAACCCTGGCATAAGCCCCTCCGATCATCGCCCTCTACTGAAAATGGTGTCCCTGGATATCGAGACCTCCATGGACGCGGCGGAGCTTTATTCCATAGGTGTATGGTGTGTGGAAGAGCAAAAAGTGTTTATGGTGGGCGCCGGCACTGATACGGACACGCTGGAGTTTTTTCCCACCGCAAAAGATTGCCTGCAGCATTTTTTTGCTTGGCTAAATCGAATGGATCCAGACGTGCTGATCGGCTGGAGCGTGGTGCAATTCGACCTCTGGGTGCTCGACAGCATCTGCAAAAAACTCGGCATTAACTTTGCCATCGCCCGCGGCGACCAGTCGCTGCACTGGCGCCAGGAAGAGGAAACCGGACGGCGCCATATCAGTATTCCGGGACGCGTCGCACTGGATGGTATTGAACTCCTCAAAGCCGCCAATCATATTTTTACCAGCTATTCCCTTGAGCACGTTTCGCAGGCCCTGCTCAACGACGGCAAATTATTAAAAGGCTCCCAGCGCGGCCACGACATCACCCAGTTATTCCACACCGATAAACCGGCGCTGGCGGCCTACAATCTGCAAGATTGCAAATTGGTGTGGGATATTTTTCTGCAGCAGAATCTGTTGCATTTTGCGGTGGAGCGCAGCCAATTGACGGGGCTTGCTCTAGATCGTATCGGCGGTTCGGTGGCGGCCTTTGAATATTCTTATCTGCCACGTCTGCACCGGCGCGGTTATATAGCGCCGAATCTGGGCGAGTTGCGGTCAGATGTAATCAGCCCCGGCGGTTACGTTATGAATTCCCGACCGGGTATTTATCACAACGTGCTGGTACTGGATTTTAAAAGTCTGTACCCGAGTATTATCCGCACTTTTTTGATTGATCCCTGCGGCTTCTGGCTCGCGCAACATAATGGGCTGAACGAAGAGCAAACCGTACCCGGATTTAACGGCGCCTATTTTGCGCGTGAAGGCCATATTCTGCCGCAGATTATTGAAAATCTCTCCGCCGCCCGCGATCGCGCCAAAGCCGAGCGCAATGCGCCGCTCTCCCACGCCCTTAAAATCATTATGAATTCCTTTTACGGCGTGCTGGGCTCCACGGGCTGCCGCTTTTTCGATCCTCGCGTGTGCAGTTCGATTACCCTGCGCGGGCATCAAATTATTCAACAGAGTCGCGATTGGATCGAACAACAGGGATTTAACGTCATTTATGGCGATACGGATTCGCTGTTTGTGTGGCTGGAGCGAGAGGACTCTCCGCGGATTAAAACCACGGGCGAGTGTCAGGAAATCGGCAAGCGCCTGGCAAACGGACTCAACCAATGGTGGCAGGCGCGCATTGTGGAGAAATTTAATCTGCCGAGCGCCTTGGAAATCCAATTTGAAACCCACTACAGCCAATTTCTGATGCCGACCATGCGCGGCTCTGATCAGGGTTCGAAAAAACGCTACGCCGGTGTGGTGGAGAAAGACGGCGTCCGCACTGTGGTATTTAAAGGACTGGAAAATGTGCGCACGGATTGGACGGCGCTGGCGCGGGATTTCCAATTAGAACTCTATCGCAAGGTGTTCGCCGGTGAGGATTACCGCGATTTTGTGCGCACAACTACTGCGGAAGTGTTGGCCGGCGCCCGCGACGCCGAGCTGATTTATCGCAAACGCCTGCGCCGCCATTTGCACGACTATCAAAAAAATATACCGCCGCATGTGCAGGCCGCGCGCAAATTAATGGAGTGGCAAGGCATCACACTGCGCCGCGGTGACTGGGTGGATTACGTCATCACCCGCAACGGCCCCGAACCCGCACAGCACCGGCAATCGCCTTTCGACTATCAACATTATGTGGATAAGCAACTAAGCCCCGTAGCCGATACGATTTTGCACTTTGTTGAGCAGTCGTTGGCTGGGCTGGTGGATAAGCAGTTGGAGTTGTTTCACTAAACAACAACTACTTAACACACAAATGCTCCCATAAATTGACTGATTTTTATTCAGCCTATTTAGAAATCTATACCGAATATTAAAATGTGATGCAAATCACAAAAATGCTCCTGAGGTAACAAGACCCAGATGTGTCTTATTCGACGTTCGCACAGATCCAGTAACTGGTTATGTATCGAACATTAGATACCAAAAAAACGGACTAGGAGATTTTTGTGAAGACACACTTTGGCAAACTCGGCTCGGCCGCTGCGCTGACGGCTCTCATATTGGGACCCGCAGCAGAATCGGCTCAAGCACAGGTTAACGGCTTTACTGCCGCAAATATTGGCAACAACGTTGGTGGTAACACTACTTATAAGTGGACCACCGGTAGATACACCATAGTGGCCGGAGG
>JAEZGT010000006.1 GCA_023416875.1 Pseudomonadota bacterium | reverse complement strand
CCATTGGCGCGGAAGGCTCCTCCACCACCACGCGCGCTTCCACCACCACTTTGGGTGGCGGGGGTGGGGGCTCCACTACTGCCGCTGGTGCTGGCGGCGGTTCATAGGGAGGTGGCTCATCATAAGGCGGCGGCTCATAAGATGGCGCTTCATACGGTGGCGGCTCATAAGACGGCGGCTCATAGGGCGGAGCCACCGGTTTTGCCTGCACGGGTGCTACCGGCAGCGGGGCCGGGCGCGTCGGTTCCGCCATCACCGCCTGCAGCACGGCCTTAGCCGCCGTCGATGCAGACGGAGGTACCGACGCAGGTTCAGGCTTTTTTGCGGTGGTGCCCTCCCCGGTTGCGGCGCGCACCAAAGGCTGTCCCGGCACATCCACCAAGCCCTGTGGTTTGAAGGCCAGCATGCGTAACAGGGTCATTTCGAAGCCGCTGCGCGGATCCGGCGCCAGTGGCAGATCGCGGCGCCCCAGCAGACCGGTCTGATAAAACAGCTGTACATCTTCCGGCGCCAGCGCCATGGCGAACTTAAGAATCTGCTCGCGATCACCGTAGCTGTTGTCCACCGCCTCCGGCAGCGCCTGCGCGATGGCGATGCGATGCAACAGAGTGATCAGGTCGCCGAGGGCACTGTGATAATCCGGCGACTGCTCGGCAAATTGCGCCACCGCAGTCAACAGCGTGGCGCCATCACTTTCGATCAGCGCTGCCATCAGCTGCTCAATCAACTTGTGGTCGATGGTGCCGAGCATGGCGGTGACATCGGTGGAGGAAACCTTACCGCTGCCGAAGGCGATGGCCTGATCGGTAAGACTCAAGGCGTCGCGCATACTGCCGTCGGCAGAGCGCGCCAGTTGCCACAGCGCCGCCTCGTCAAACGGCACCATCTCTTCCTGCAATACGTGTTGCAAGTGCTGCACGATGCGCTCGGGGCTCATGTTTTTCAGATTGAACTGCAGACAGCGCGACAGAATGGTAATGGGCAGCTTTTGCGGATCGGTGGTGGCGAGCAGGAATTTAACGTGGGCCGGCGGCTCTTCCAGAGTCTTCAACAGCGCGTTGAAGCTGTGGTTGGAGAGCATGTGCACTTCGTCGATGAGGTAAATTTTGAAGCGGCCGCGGGTGGGTGCGTATTGCACGTTGTCGAGCAATTCGCGGGTGTCCTCCACCTTGGTGCGCGATGCCGCATCCACTTCGATCAAATCGATAAACCGACCTTCGTTGATCTCCCGGCAGGCCGAACACTCGCCGCAGGGCGCGGAGCTGATGCCGACTTCACAATTGAGACAACGGGCGAGAATACGCGCGATGGTAGTTTTACCGACCCCGCGGGTACCCGTAAACAGATAGGCGTGGTGCAGGCGATTGTGATCGAGCGCGTTGATCAGGGCCTTGAGCACATGCTCCTGCCCCACCATTTCGCGAAACGTGCGCGGACGCCATTTGCGGGCTAATACCTGATAACTCACTCGAAGGGTCTCGATGCAATTGAGGGCGCGATTATAGCGGACAGGCAACCCTTACTGGCAAACCACAAGGCTCGAATGCTGGAGATAACCAAAAAAGAGGAGAGAATTGGAGGGGACCCTAACCAGCCACACCCCGGCACACAGTCAATTCACTCCCGTTGCTCCCTTCCGGGCCTGGCGGGGTTCGCGGTTGACCATTGCGAGGGGACCGGCTAGGGCCACCATAGAGACCGGCTGAAACGCCGAGCCGCGCATTATCCCGTTTTTACGCGGCAATGCAAGGGCTCAAAACCAGAAGCTCAACCCAACAACCCAGCGGGTGTCGGCGGTTTCTTCGTCTGCGAGCCGGGCAAAATCGGCGGTGTTGCCGAACGTTTTCCAGTACTCCACCCCCACGTAGGGCATCAATTCTTTCCGGATTTGATAACTCAAGCGCAGACCGACTTCGATTTCGCTGAGCCCGGAACCCGCGCCCGTGTCGAGGTCATTCTGTCCATGCAGTTCCAGCTCCACCGAGGGCGACAGGCTGAAATTCTGGGTGAACAGCACTTCATACTCGGCCTCTATGCGCGCCGCGACGGCGCCGCCCTCACCGACAAATAACGCCAGATCAGTCTCGAAAAAATATGGCGCCAATCCGTGTAATGCCAGCACACCCCAGGTATTGCTCGGGCGCGGGCGCACGTCCTGGCGCAGGCCAAACTGCACATCCCAATAAGGCGCCACGGCTATGCCGTACAGAGCCTGCAGCTCCACCTCTTCCAGCTCGCCGCCGGCATGCTCGAGATCGAACTTCAACCAGACTTTACGCAGATCCCGCCCCAGCCACAGATCGCCCTCGAGCGCCGCATGATCATCCTCTTGCCACTCGATATCCGCCGCCATGCTAAACAACAGCGGATCGTCGGTGGTATGCGCCGAGGCTGCGCCTGCAGCGAACGAACTAGCCGCCAGCAAAATACGCAGGAAATTCTTCATACGACGCGCACCTCCCGCATCATGCCGCCCATGTGGTAGAGCATGTGGCAATGATAGGCCCAGCGCCCTTTGGCGTCAGCGGTGACGAGATAACTGATCTTGGCCCCGGGCTGGACCAGCACCGTGTGTTTGCGCGGAATAAAGTCCGGGTCGCCCGTTTCCAGCTCGCTCCACAAACCGTGCAAGTGAAATGGGTGGGTCATCATAGTGTCGTTGACGAGAATAAAGCGCACCCGTTCGCCGTATTGCAGGACAATCGGCGGCGCTTCCGCGTGGCGGATGCCGTTGATCGACCACATATAGCGGTGCATGTTGCCGGTGAGATGCAGCTCGATCTCCCGGCTCGGCTGGCGCTTATCCCGGGTCGGATGCAGGCTGCGCAAGTCGGCATAAGTCAGCACTTTTCTACCGTAGAGTTTTGCGTGATCACGCAAACCCACTCCCGGATCGGCAATACCGCTCGCCGGCATCTCCACCCGCATATCCACATGCGGACCAAATTCGGTGCTGACATGACTGACCGGCACCGGCTCGCCGAAATTCGCCCCGAAGCCCGCTGGAGCCAAAGCCTGCCCCGCCGGTTTCTCGCGGTGACTCATATGGCCATGATGATCGGCGTGGCCCGAGCGACTCGAATGGTCTGACTGTTCTGAATGATTTGAGTGATCTAAATGATCCGATTGGGCTGATTTGCCGTGATGGCCCGCATGAGCGCCGTGAGCAGATGGTTCAGGGTGCGCCGCGTGCTGGTCGTGGTCTGCAGCCGATCTGCCGTGATCGGTATGTTCACCATGGAAAGCATGTTCGGAGTGATCACCGTGATCCATGCCGAGCGAGGATGGTGCCGCGTGGCCCGCGTGATCGTGGCCGCTGACCCGCTGGTCCTCCGGCCGATGGGCCGAGTGGGTTTGGGTACCATGATCGCCATGCCCCATACCCATATCCCGATGAGTTAATACCGGCGCTGGATCGAGAGGCGGAATTTCCGCCTGCCAAACTGAATCCGGCGTCAGGGTGCCGCGAGCATAACCGGTGCGATCGATACTCTGGGCGAAAACGGTGTAGGCGCGGTTGCCCGGCTCAACAATCACATCGTAGGTTTCCGCTACGCCGATACGAAATTCATCCACCTCCACCGGCTGCACGTTTTGACCATCTGCGGCCACCACCCGCATTTTCAGACCGGGAATTCGCACATCAAACAACGTCATCGCCGAGCCGTTGATAATGCGCAGACGCAGGCGCTCACCTTTCTCAAACACTCCCGTCCAGCCCTGCCCCGGGGTTATGCCATTCATCAAATAGGTATAGGCAGGCGCGGTAACGTCGGCGAGATCCCGGTCGCTCATGCGCATCTGATTCCACATGGCGCGGTCGCTCCAGGTGGCGCGCACCCCTTTTTTACGGATATCCGCCCAGGTGTCGCCGAGCGTGCGTTCGCGGTTGTTGTAGTAGTGGCTTTGTTTTTTCAGCGTCGCTTGAATCCGTTCTGGAAGCGTGTCACTCCAATCCGAAAGCAGTATCACCATGTCCCGGTCGTAAGGCTCGGGTTCAGGAGCTTGCGGATCGATAATGATGGCGCCGTAAAGACCGAGCTGCTCCTGGAAATGCGAGTGACTGTGATACCAGTAAGTGCCGCTCTGGTTCAGTTTGAAGCGGTACGTGAACGTCTCCCCCGGTTTGATCCCGGCAAAGCTCAAGCCGGGAACGCCGTCCATCTCGCTGGGCAGAATGATGCCGTGCCAGTGGATGGAGCTGTCCTGAAGCAGATGATTGCGCACAGCAATCTCCACGCTGTCGCCTTCGCGCCAGCGCAATATGGGAGCGGGAACACTTTGGTTCACCGCAACCGCCGTGCGCGATTTCCCGGTGAAGTTGACCGGCAGCGAACCGATGGTCAGTTGGGTCTTGGTATCGGTGATTACAGCGGGCGCTGCCGGCGCTTTGCTCTCAGCGCCGGCAATGGATGGCAGTGCACTGGCGACACAAGCGGACGCCGCGCCCAGTACAAATCTCCGGCGTGACAAGGCAGCTGGAGGTGAAATAGTAAGCGGTGATTTCATGAAATGGCCTCTGAAGCAGGTGAATGACCTGGCCGACCTGCGGCCGGTTACGACAGACGCAATACGCCTGTATCAGAGGAAAATGGGCGGTCGATAGAGAGACGATATCGGGGCTTCGGGGACTGCGGAGCGATAAGTTTCCTGCGCAACTCCGGCGCGGGGAACATACGGAGAAATTACCCATTGGGAGGGCATTGAAGGCGCGCACCCCGCCATCGGGCAGAGCGCGCCGGCGCCGCAACAAGCGGGTCCAGAGCCGTGCGATGCAGATGAGTGGTCGGCAACGACCTCGGCGTCGCTGCCGTGGTGGTGATCATGACGGGAGTGATCGATGTGAACAGCTAAATGTATCGCTTCTTTTTTCTGCGCATGGCAGGGCATCGCTAAAGTCGCCAGCGGCTGGGCGAAAATCGCCAGCAGCATCAACGCCTTTAACCAGCCTCTGTACACTCTGCTCACCCTATATTTGGACCTGTCGATGCGGATCAGACCGGAATCCCAGTACGAGGTTCCGGGTCCTAGACCTTAGGCGGGAATCACCCGCACGCGAATGACATGCTTGACCTTGCGCAGCGCTTCAAGAGCAGCTGCGGGCGGCGCTACCGCGAGATCAAGAATGTTATAGGCCACCGCATCGCGACTTTTGTTGGTCATGTCGATAACGTTGACATTGTGCTCCGCGAAAATGGACAGCACATCACCCAATACCCCAGCGACATTGTCGTTGCTGAAGGTGATACGGGTTGTGCCATCAACACGCGCCATGGTGATCGCCGGGAAATTTACCGAGTTGGTGATATTACCGTTCTCGAGAAAGTCACGGATTTGATCCGCCGCCATCACGGCACAGTTTTCTTCGGCCTCTTCCGTGCTCGCGCCAATATGCGGCAGTGCGATCACGCCTTTGCGGCCGATCAACACCGGCTCGGGAAAATCGCAAACGTACTGGCGCAATTTGCCGGCTTCCAGAGCGTGGACAATAGCCTCCGGATCGACAATGGATTCACGGGCGAAATTGATCAGTGATGCGTGCGGCTTCATAACAGCCAAAGTGTCTTTATTCAGCAGATGCTTGGTCGCGGCTATAGCGGGCACATGCAGAGAAACATAATCAGACGCCATCAGCAGCGCATTCAGGCTTTCTTTTCGCTGTACCTGATTGGGCAAACGCCAGGCGGCTTCGACGGACAGCGCAGGGTCGTAACCCAACACATCCATACCCAGCGCCAGAGCGGTTTCCGCCACCATGGAACCTATGGCTCCGAGGCCGACTACGCCCAGGGTTTTGCCCTTAAGTTCAGACCCGGCAAAGCGCTTCTTCTCTTCTTCCAGAAGCTTCGACATTTCCGCGGAATCGGTCATGTGACCGAGGGTTTCCACGAAGGCGCGGCTGCCGATGATGTCACGCGAACTCAGCAGCATGGCTGCCAGAACCAGTTCTTTCACCGCGTTGGCATTGGCGCCCGGCGTATTGAACGCCACCACCCCAAGCTTGGTGTAGTCCGCAACGGGCAGATTGTTAACGCCCGCCCCGGCGCGCGCGACTGCCAACAGTGAAGACGGAACCTCTTCACCATGGAGCTTATGACTGCGCAGAATGTAGGCTTCTGGATTGCTGACCTCTGCGCCCACTACGTATTTTTCCGGCGCGAATCGACGCAGCCCTTTAGGGGCGATCTTGTTGTAAGTTTTGATTTGAAACATATGCACTCCCACAGCTGCCCGTTTCCACGGACTTGGTTCCGGCTTCGGATTTGTTAAGGCTGACAGCCAGCACAGAACGGGATCAGGATCCTCGCGACAGAAAACAAGGTTATCTGTCGAGATTGTTTACACTCCATCACGAAAAAATCCGTAAGCCATTGTTTTTACAGAGAATATCGACTTGGCCCGATTACTGCTTTGCCGGGCTTACCTTGCTGAAAGACTATTGCTGCGTTTTTCAGGACGGTAAAACCTTGTTTCTTCGATTCAGCCCCGGTTCTTCCGGGGTTTTTTTTGCCTAAAAATTGCGCCGCCATAACGGCGGCGCAAACGGTGTTTAGGCTGTGACCTTTTA
>JAEZGT010000287.1 GCA_023416875.1 Pseudomonadota bacterium | reverse complement strand
TTGTAGGGCACGGTAGTTACGTCACCGGCGGCAAAGATGCCTTTGATGGACGTCTCGCAGCGCTCGTTGATGATGATTTCACCGAAGCGGGTGCGCTCGACTAGGCCACCGAGAAAATCGCTATTGGGCACCAGACCTATCTGCACGAATACACCATCAAGCTTCAGACTGTGCTCTTCCTTGGTGTCGCGATTCATATATTTCAGTGCGGAGACCTTGCCGTTTTCCGCCAATATGGCTTGGGTGGCGACATTTTTCAGGATCGTGATGTTGTCTTTGCCGTAGGCTTTGTCTACCAGAACCTTGTCGGCTTTCAGCTCCGAGTTGAATTCAAAAACCGTCACTGAATTGGTAATCCCCGCCAAGTCGAGCGCTGCTTCGATACCGGAGTTGCCACCGCCGACGACCGCTACATTTTTGCCTTTAAAGAATGGCCCGTCGCAGTGGGGGCAGTAGGCCACACCGTTGCCGATGTTTTCCTTCTCACCAGGTACGCCAAGCTCACGCCATTTTGCACCTGTGGCAATGATGATGGTTTTGGTTGCAATCGCTTCACCGGAGGACAGCACCACGGTTTTGATATCGCCATTTTCCACCTTCGCAACTTTCAGGTGCTCTTTAATGGTGATGTTATATTCATTCATGTGTGCTTGTAGCGCGCCGGATAACTGCGGCCCGGTGGTTTTGGTCACGGAAATCAAATTTTCAATGTCCATGGTGTCTTTCACCTGGCCACCGATACGGTCGGCGATCAGGGTGACTTTCAAACCTTTGCGCGCGCTGTAAATCGCGGCGCTGACGCCTGCGGGTCCACCGCCGATGATGGTCACATCTTGCAGCGGCAGAGACTCGGCTGCTTTTTGCTGCGTGATGTGCGGATTGCGATCAATCAGCTTTTGCACCAGCTCACCTGCGGTGACTTTGCCGCTGGCAAACAATTCGCCGTTCAGATAAACCGTGGGCACCCCTTGAATATCCCGCGCTTCAATCACGTTTTTAAACAGTCCACCGTCAATCATTTCGGATTGAATGTTCGGGTTGACCAGCGCGAACTGGTTGAGCACCTGGACTACATCAGGGCAGTTGTGACAGCTCAGGCTGACAAACACTTCAAATTGCATCGGTTCGTCGATCGCCGAGATCAGTCGCTTGATGTTGTCGTCCAATTTAATGGGCGTGCCGGCGGCTTGCAGCAGCGCCAGAACCAAGGAATTAAATTCGTGACCACTGGGAATTCCGGAAAAACGTATGCCGGTATCCACACCGTCTGCTTCAATGGCGAAACTGATAGGACTGCGCAATACGCCCGCTGTATCCCGTTCGATAAACGTGATTTTCGCGTTGACGCTGGCTATATCGGTCAAAAATGTAACTAACTCCTGTCGTTTCGGATGTTCACCAGCCTGCAACACAAAAGTGACCGACTTCTGCATGTTGGCGGTGTAACTTTTCAAAGCATTCAAAATGTCATTCGTTAACATGATCGGATCCTGATTGTTGTATTAGCAGAAGCTGATTGAAAGTCCGGCAACGATTGTTGCCGGAAGGACATTGCCAATTGAAACGGCCTTAGATTTTGCCAACGAGGTCGAGGGATGGCGCCAGGGTGGCTTCTCCTTCTTTCCAAGCAGCGGGGCAGACTTCACCCGGATGCGATGCGACATATTGCGCAGCTTTTACTTTGCGCAGCAGATCCTGGGCATCGCGGCCTATGCCTTCTGCGGTGATTTCCATTGCTTGGATGACGCCTTCGGGGTCAACCAGGAAGGTGCCGCGGTCCGCCAGGCCCTGGTTTTCCCGCATCACGTCAAAGTTGCGGGTGATGGTGCCAGTGGGGTCGCCAATCATGGTGTATTTGATTTTTCCGATAGTGTCGGAGGAATCGTGCCAAGCTTTGTGGGTGAAATGGGTGTCGGTAGACACGGAATAAATCTCTACGCCACGTTTTTGGAATTCCTCGTAATGGTCCGCGAGGTCACCAAGCTCAGTCGGGCATACAAAGGTAAAGTCAGCGGGGTAGAAGAAAAAAACCGCCCATTTACCCACGACGTCCTGATCCGTTACCTGAATAAATTCGCCATTTTTAAAGGCTGTTGCGTTGAATGGTTTAATTTTGGTGTTTAAAAGAGCCATGTCTGTTCCTCTGGGTTGTGGTTGATGTGGTTGATGTGGTTGAAGCTTCGATGTACTGACAGTGTAAAGATGTTACTATGATTAATAAATTTGATTTATTGTATTGTTGCGATCAGTTTTTTGGATGATTGCTGAGATCAGGAGAACGCCAATGATTTCAACCAAGCAGCTCGCCCACGCGTTGGCGGTGCAGCGCCATTTGCACTTTAAAAAAGCCGCAGAGCATTGCCATATCACGCAGTCCGCCCTGAGTACTTCCCTGGCCGAGCTTGAGAAGCAGTTGGTGGTTCAGTTATTCGAACGGGATAACAAAATGGTTTTGGGGACGCCTATAGGGGAGGAGGTGTTGCGGAGGGCGGGGGACATAATGCAGCGGCTGGAAGAGCTGGAGCGTCTGGCCGATACCCTCAAATCGCCGCTGACATATCCCATCTCCATCGGCATGATTCCCACCATCGCACCCTATCTATTACCGAGAGTCTTCCCCGAACTGAAGCGGCAGTATCCCGATTGCCAACCGATGGTGGTGGAGGAGCAGACCCACGTGCTGTTGGACATGGTGCGCGGCGGCGAGCTGGACACTGCCATCATTGCCTTGCCATATGCGTGCGATGGGTTGTTGACGTTTGAATTCTGGGCGGAGGATTTTTATTGGGTGGCGCTCAAAGAGGACAAGCTCTCCCGCCGCGACCAGATCACCAGTAAGGAATTGGCTCGCACCAACCTGATGCTGCTCAAGGATGGCCACTGTCTCAAAGAGCATATTTTGGATGTGTGCAAATTGCCCGAGCCACAGACCAATCACGGATTTGGCACGGCAAGCCTCAACACTTTGATCCAGATGGTGCTGAACGGCATGGGGACCACGTTAATTCCGGAAATGGCGATCGAGCAATTGACTTCGCAATATCCACAGCTGTCCACCGTCCACCTCAATGAAGCTGGTCCGCACCGAAAAATCGCGTTTGTTATTAGGCCCAATTACACGCGCATGAACAGTATAGAAGCGCTGCTACAGGTTTGCCGCGCAACGTTGGAAAATCTGCGGCAGTAGCAAAAACTTGCAGACGCCGCAGCGTCTGCAAGTAAGCAAGCGGCGTTTTTAGCGAAGCTCGTCCGACAGAATTTCGCGCCAGCCTTTGCGCACTGGCGGAATTGGGGCAAGGGTTACATCCGTGGTAATCAGGGCGGCGTCACTGGTTTGAGTGATGGCACGAGCACTAGTGATTACCGGCGCGGAGGCGATACCGTCAATCACTGTCCCCACCGGAACCAACTCAGTGTAGGACTCTTCGCCTGCCCGCAATGTATCGCTACCTTTAAATAAATTTTTCAGGCGATACTGCGGCAGCCCGGTGAACATATCCAGGATATATTGCGGTGATTGACCGCCGATATCACAGATATTCAGGCTGGGCATGTAGGAGTTGAATATCAGCGTCCCCTCATAAAATGCGGAACGGGTGAAGTTGGATTCTTTTGTTCCCGTCAGGCTGCGATACCAGCCGGAGGTGGAGGCAATATCATTAAAATATTGCGTCATGGTGCGGACGCCTATTGGAGTGTTCACGATAAGATCACCGTCGTCGTTGACATATATACGATCAGTGGTCGCGTTGCGCAGACTGCTGAGTGCAATGCCTGAATTGGTCAACCAGGGCTTGGCGGCATTCGTTGACGTATCGTTCACCTTCAGCCCGAAATAAAGATTGGCATCATTCAGATCGACATCACGATTCACCAGAAAACGACCGGTTCCGGTAAATACCCAGAACTGGCCGATACCGTCGCGCACCGCCATAGGTGCGGAGCTAAAGGCGAGGTTGGTATTGGTGAGCAGCGACGTCACCGTCGAAGCGCCCAGAAGGCTGTTGCCGCTGGCGGCTACCACCGCTTGTTTCAGCGCGCCTTTATAAACCGCAGGCGCGGGTGACGGTACAGAACTGCCGCGGTTGGCGTCGCCGACCAAACCGAAATAAATCATGTCGTCGCGATAGCTCTTGCTCCAATCTTTTGCGGTAATGCCGCCGACAAACGATTTGCGATCTGTGGCATCCACGTTGACAGCGGTTAATTGGGGACTGCCTTCCACCGCATTTTTCAAATCGAGATAAAACAGTTTTGCCGGCACATTACTGATGGCTTCTTTTACGGCATCCGGGCCTTGCGGGCCGGAGCCGAAAACCATATACCAGTCATTGGCGCCGAGATTCGACGTGTAGCTGCCGTTGGAATTGGGGGCGCGCCGTTTGACAATCTCCGGATCTGCCAAGGTATATCCCATGTTTGGATGAGTGATCTCGGCGATAAGCTCCGGCTTGGATTCAGGGTCGGTAATGTCAAATAAAATGTAAGCCGAGCGCAGAGTGGTTCTGTCCGTCGTGGTGGCCGCGTTGCCATCGCGATCAACTTCATAAGCGCCGCCGCCGTATCTCATGCCCACCGCTAAAATGGTGCCCCAGCCGTTGGGATATTTATCGTTGTTATTCTTTGAAGCAAAAATATTGGCATCAAATACTTTTACGTTGGCGTCCACAAAATAAACGTGTTCGTAATTTTTTTGCGTCAACCACTTTAAATGCGGCAACAAATTGTAGGGAGCATAAGCCCACATTTCCGCCCCGAGAGCCGGAGCGGAAGCATTATGGCCGGTTGGGGTGTTGGTATATTTAGCGTTGACATTATCAAAAAAGCCAGCGTTAAAAGCATGTAACAAACCGTCATTGGCGCCGACGTAAACCATGTTGCGGCGTTTGGCGTATTTGGTGCGGAAGGCCGCGTAACTATCATCGCCGTAAAGCGAGTCGTAACCTGCAGATGGCGCACCGACAATGGCGGGCGTGGAATTGACAATGTCGCCCAAACGCCAGACTTTCGCAGCACTGGTGCTGTCGAATTTCACCGTGCGGTTGCGGAAGCCGCTGATTTCCTTGCCGCGTACATAGTTGATGACATTAGTGGCGTCGGTTACGGTCGCCACATCGAGATAGCGTTGTAATTTGCCGGCGGTGGTGGAATCGCCGGTGAAAGCAAAGGTTTCTGACGACGTAATGACGCCGTTATAGACGTTGCTCGCGTTGGGTGTGTCAATTCCGGTCAAAATCCAGCGTTTGCTATTGGGTGATTCCGAATTGCCGCGTTGCGAGGTGATATTCGCATCGCTTATGGCTGCCAATTGGTCGCGCGCGCTCCACATGGTTTTGAGTCTATCCATTTTTAATCCGCTCTCCACAGCGCCCGGATCAGACACGTCTTTGCCATTGGTAACCGTGCTGTACGGATAGCGATTGAAAGCAATGATTTTGCGGGTTTCACTGGACCCATCCGTATTCTGATTGCGCGAATCCGTTTTAATAAATTCAATAACTTTATCGGTATCATCCAAGGTCTGGTTGCTGTTGCTGTCTTCGCGAATATTGCCGTAGCGATCAATAAAAAGCGCACTCAGTGTCCCGGCCCAGGTAGTGGAGCTCGAGCCGTCCGGGCTGACATAAACCGGCTGATAAACGGTTTGCAGGAAAATTCCTTCTCCGGTGATGCTGTTGATGGACACAGGGGCCGCAGTGCCGGTGGCGTTGTTTTTACCTACCTTCACCAGAATGCGCGACATATTTTCCCGCAGCGTGCTGGGGTTGGTCACCACGGAATAATTCTGCGGTGTGGTGCCGTCCTCGGTCCAAGTATCCAGTGCCGGATTAAATTTGGCGTCATCATCTGCGGGTGAATTGATATAGGAGCCCCATTTGGTGGCGTAGTACAACGGCGGCTCCAGGGTTTCTGCGGTTACTGTAGATGTAGTGTTAATGGTGTAGGCGTCGGTAGCTGTGCTGGTTACCGTTCCACCATTGTTCGCTTCGGTTACGAGTTTTAATCCATCGGCATTGGTGCCTGAAATAATGTAGCCAAGGAGCATCCTGTTATTGGTACTGACTTTAAATACTGTGGTTTTGACAGACAAACTGCTGCCGTTTCTGGTGTATTCAATAATGCTGTTGATGTCCTGGTCAAAGTCATTGCCTTGTTCAGAGTCTTCCCAGGTGACGAAATATTTATTCGGAACCTGACCTGCAGTTGTATACACCGGACGGAAGCCGACCAGTGCGCAGTTGCCGCGTGCCTCATCGGATCTGTTTTCGCAAGCGGGGATGATTTTGACATTGGTTCCTGGAATTCGAATTACTGGCTGTGTACCCGCAAGAGTCAAACCCAGCGTGTTGATATTGAAAACTTTGCCGGTGTTGCCGGAAAGGTCAGGGCGCATATTGTTGGCTTTTACATGGTAGGCGAGACCGGCAGCCGCGTAGCTTCCGGTTAAACGCGGCGCTTCTGGACAGACACCTCGCACCGAACTCAAATTGCTGACAGCTTTTGGGGTGCACTGCCCATTTGTGCTTCCCGTTGCATTGCCGACGAAGTAGGTTTTGTTGCTGTTCAATTCTCCCGCGCCAACCCTGTCTACCCAGGTTGCAACTGTGTCCGTGCTGGTGCCGATTTTCAATGAGTTGAACGTGCTGGTGCTAATGTCGTGGTCATAGGAGTTGGTGCTGGAATTAATACCGAGCACATTCATGTTTACGCAGGCTGGGATGCTGACATTGGTCACAGAGTCGGACCAAGTTGCAACTGTGGCACCACTCAAAACGTTGCGTTCGTTTTGCAATGAATTATTCAGAGTGGCGGTGGTGCTTCTGCCGGAGAAATATTTGTAGGACTCCGCTAAGATTTCGCTAAAAGGGTTGCCCCAATTTCGGCAAACCCCTTCGCCCGGCGAACTCATTTTCGGACAACGATTGGCATAGCTGCCGCTGAGGTCGAAGTTGTTATCGACGGCGAATTGGTAATCCAGCAACATAAGGGCATCGATGCTGGCGACAATGGACCCGCTGCTGGGTTTGAGAAATACCCCGTCGCTCGCGCGGACTTCATCTGCAAAAGACGCAGCATTTTTACGCAGAACCCCCGCAGTGTGGTTTTTGGTAATAGCACCGGTCATAAGACCAAATAAAACCGGGTTGTCGCTGTCGATGCCATAGGTCTGCAGTAATCCCGTCGGTTTATATGACGTGCCATAACGACGACAAAAATGGATGGTGTCTTCGCTGCTGTCGGTGCAGACGGCGACTCTGACGGTGTAATCCCGAATAACGGATGAAGGCGGTGTGCTATAGGCATGGATGCCGGTTACACTCGAGTCGTTGCCGTTAGCGCCGAAAACGCCGTCTTGATATTCCGCATATTCTCTCTGACTGCCTCCCAGCAGACACTGATAGCGCTCGCCGTTGGCCCACAGGGAATAATTACCTCGGACTACTCGCATGACCGGCCTGGTCTGCGTCTGGGTTTGCGACAGTATTTGTGTTGCATGGCCGAGACTGGTATTGCAAAACGTCAGGCCATTTTTGCGTTGGTCGGAATCGTTGGTTGAATAATTGGTGGAACTGAGACCTGTAAGGCTCGTGATATCACTGCCGTTGTAATATTTGGCAAAACTGTGCGCGTCATTAGGCAGATAAGCGCGTTCCAGAATTGTGCTGGTGGAGGTATCGGTGGAGCGCTTGCCACCGTATAAAACGCTGCGCACTATGTCGATGCGGGTCATGGTTGCCCAGTTGAGAAAATTCCCGCTCCAGCGACTATTGGTACAGTATTGTTTGATGGACAGTGCCGGTTGCCTGATTCCGAGAGTGATATTTGTTGCTGTCGGCGCCGTAGCGTTGGCAGCAGGAGAAAATACACCCGTGGCCGTGTCGTAGCTGTAGCATTTTTCCTCATTGAAATAGCCTTTGTAGACCACGTTGTGGTTATAGGTCACATCGGGCAAACCGTCACCATCGAGATCATCAAAATCGTTGTACGCTTTCAGAAAAACCTGGTGATCACCGGACAGTGTCAGCATCAGCATGGGATGGGTTTTTGCTGGTTCTGAGAGTGGCGGATTGATGTTATAGGTGGCATTATTCGGCGTCTGCGCTGGAACGCTCAGGCAGAATAGTGCAGCGCTCGCAATAATTCCTTGAATCGCAATATTGCAGTTCAATTTAATATTCACCATAAATCCACCCTTAACCCGCTGCTCTAAAAACGGATTGCAACATCACTGCCGCGCGCCCCGCGCTGCCCTCGGCTCTCACCGTTACGCGATAAAGTGGAACACCACCATTGCGGTTGTTTTCGTCACTGGTAATTTGTTTGTCCCGCGGTACGTAACACAAAAATTCCACCATATAGGGAACAGCGATGGTTTCCTCGCTACTGTCTGTGCCGGGTTTGGCCACTTGAACTTTGGGCAGAGAGGCGCCGTTGTTATTCCAATAGGATTTTTTCGGCCAGGCTTCCGCTGCAGCAGCGGGTATGGCAATTTTGCAATCATCGCGATACATGGCATTGATAAGATCGCCGTTGAAACACAAACCATTGGTACAGGCGCTGTCAAAGCAGCGGCTTGAACTTGAATCCCGGCAGATAAAATCGTCAGTGTTGTAATTGGCAGCGAGTACGACTTGTTCGGCTTGGGCCAACGCTGCTTCCGCAGTCTGGAAAGCGACTGCGTGATCGCGCGCACTGGTAGCCATTTTTAATGCGCTGTTGGAATTGCGCATACTGGATACACCCAGCAACGTGACCACTGACAGTATGATTAAGCTGAAGACAAGGGTTGCCCCGGTTTGCCGCTGGGGAAAATGAGTCGCGGATGGCATGATTCATTCCTCAAATCGTGTTGCGCAGACGGACTGTGGTAGTGATCAGTTGCCGCATAAATTTGTCTTCATAATTCCTGTTCAGATAATTCTGACTGGTGACCGTGGGCAGAGATGGTTCCAGCGAACGAAATACCAAACTGACCTGCACCGAACGAACCTTGCTCCAATTACTCCAGAATGCGGCAAAAGTGGAGGGCGGCACATAGGTGTCCGGCGCACCGTCGTTATCCGTATCCACGCCGTAAATCACTTGCAGATCTTCTACACCAAGAGCGAGTTCTTCCCGCGCGAGCGCGCCGTCGTTATAGATGACGCGCTGCAGCGATGGCTGTCCCGGTAGGCTGATGGATTCGCCGACGAAATAACCGAAGGCGTTATAGGGCATTACCTGACTGCCGACGCCGTAGGTTTCCGGCGTGCCGGAGGCGCTGTCACAGGTGCACCCGGTTTTGCAGCGGATGCTCTGATCGCGCGGGGGTTTTATGGTGCTCCCGCAAATCGACGTGCTGGAATATTTCAGCATGGTGCTGTTTTCCAGAATCTCGGCCATTTTGATAATCCCCATGCGCCGGCAATCCTCCGCGACTATGGCGACCAAATCGCCGGTGCTAAAACGGTGATTGTTTTTGACCAATAGATTGGTGCCGATATGGGATTCGAGGCTGGCTGACACACCAACCGCGCTGCGGACGATGAAGGATTCGGGCGTGCGGTTGCCGTCTTTGGTGCTGATAGTCCAGGTGGTAAAACTGCTGGGGAAACCAGTCGCATAACCTGTGATGGGTTGCAGTGGTTCCAGGTAACCGGTAGTGGGATTTAATCCCATCAAGCGATTGATGTCGGTGGTATTTTCCGTGCGCGCCACAAGCGCGGCGTTGGTCGTGTTGCCCGCGCAACCCCAGTACCCCGCATTTTGAAGATCTCGCGACAGCACGGACATGGCGTAACGCGCATTGTGCTGAATGTAGGACATATCCTCCTGCGTGAGGAATGTGGTTTTACTGTTGAAAAAAACCTGCACCACGCCAGCCATGATCAGCAGAGAAATCACAATGGAGACCATCAGCTCTACTATGGTCATACCAGAGAAATAAATGCGACGGGAAATAGCGGTTGTTTTTGCGTTCACTTCAAGCCCCTCCTAATTGTGTGGGGCGTTCCAATAACAGCGTGTATTGTTTTCTTACGGGTGAAGATGCGCCGCTTGAACGGCTGTCATCGAAGGACACAATGATTTGCAGATAGGTGTCGGTTCCCAGCGTTTTTTCCTCAATGCTGCCTTCTCCGGCCGGCAAATTTCTTTTAATCGACGCACCCCAGTGATAGAGATCCCAATTCACTAGATCCGCAGCGGAGCATGCGGCGGCGCTGAAGCTTGTGGTTCGGCAGTTGGTCGGCGGATCTTCGGGAATCTCGGCAGTGAGATAGGTCGCTACATTTTTGGGATTGATACGAATTCGCTCGGCGATGTCGTTGGCAATATTCACCGCTTTGGCGTAGGTGTCGGCGGATTGATTAAATTGCATGGACTTGACCTGCATGGCCAATATGCCCAGCAATCCGATTGCCAACACAAATAGCGCCACCAAGACTTCGATCTGGGAGGAACCACGTTGTTTACACATTTGAATAATCCATTTGCCATAAGAATTGAACTGTCCCAAGTACTGCTTTCACAAACCTATGGCCGATGAAGATCACTCCACCGTTTATGTCGTTTGGCTGCGGTGGAGTCTCTGGCGGAACTTTGACTTTTTCATTTGTGGCGGGGGTGGTCCGTCGGATTTTTGACTGCGCCCTGTTCCTTCCATTGTTTTAAATATCAGCAAACAGCGGGATTTCGCGCCAGTTATTTTTAGCGCAATCCGATTAAAGGAACCGGCTCAATGATTAGTGGCGAGTGTTTACTTATCCCTAGCTAAATTGCTTAGATCTTCCAATTTTTTAGACGGAAAAACGAGCTCAAGTAGTGATAGTGACGTTTAGCTTTTTGACGCAGTGGATTAATTCGCACTAGGAAAAATGGAGTAGATAACATGCTGCGGGCAATATGGGTCTAGCCCGTTGACTAGACCGTAAAATGCAAAATTGCAGCGATTCTTGCGCGAGGTGAACGGAGATTAGTCGCTGTTCTTTTTTAATTTATGTTCTTAGTTACGCTCGCCACCGGAATTTACCGCCAGATTTTTTGCGCCCAGATTCCCAATCCTGTTACCACACTGCCAAAATAGTCGCCGTCCACCAGCGGCATATCTTCACCCAGAAATTCAGACAATGCTTTTTTAACAAGGCGTGATTTCGCGCTGCCGCCGGTCAGATAGATCAGATCCGGGCGGGTTTGCGCCTGATCTATGGCCTGTTGCACCAGCTGCTTGATTTTCTCCAGCAGCGGGGCGCTGGATTGAATCAACTGCGTTTGATAGAGAAGAGGGCAAAGTCCTGCGGAAAAATCCCCTAAGTCCACCGTGGTGGAAGCGCTATCCGCGAGTGCGATTTTGGCGCGTTCGGCGCGGTTGACCACACTGAAATTCCGCCGGGTTTCACGCATGTCGACCAATCTCTGAAATTTCTCTGGCTCGGTAGTATCGCGCAGCAGTTGCTCCAGCCAGAGTCGCATTTTTTCGCTGTAAAAATCACTCTGTGCCGCCACATCATTGATAGCCGTGGCTTGAACGAAAGGCATCACTGGCATGGGTAGCGCGGTCTTGATCGGGCTGTGCAGTCCGAATTCCGGCATAAGTGCCTGGAGCGCTAAACGTATATCAAAATCGTTGCCGCCGATGCGCTCGCCCGTATGCGCGAGAAAATCATCGCGCCGGTCAGGTTTGATTCTGTGATCTGGCCCCATCCAGACCATGGAGCAATCGCTGGTGCCGCCACCTATGTCCACCACCAGCACTTTCTGATTGGTCGACAAACGGCGCTCGAAGTCGAATCCGGCAGCCAGAGGTTCATAAAGAAATTCCACATGACGGAATCCCGCGCGCTTTGCGGAAGTCAGCAAAATCGCTTGCGCCTGTCGGTTGCTGGCTTGTGCGTCTATGCCTTGGAAATTCACCGGCCGGCCGATCACCAC
>JAEZGT010000168.1 GCA_023416875.1 Pseudomonadota bacterium | reverse complement strand
CCTGGAGGTTAATTGATGACCTAGTCCATCACCGCAAAGTAATGCTTTGGTTGCCGGGTAGCACTAGCGGCGTCGGTGTTGGTTTTTTGATTGTGGTGCCAGTGTCAGCATGGTTGGCGGTATAGCTGGGTATCTTTAAAGGTGAGCCGCCGGAGACCTATTTACCTCATCTATTGGCCTTCGCCGCATTGTCAGTGGTGTGCCATTCTTGTTTTATGTTTTGTATGAGCATGGGATTTATTTGGGGCCAAAAATACTTGATCCGGTATCTTTGGGGCCTTCAGTTGTTATCTCTGATATTTTTAGGGACGGCCATCTACGCTAAAGCGTCAACTTGGGTGATTGGCTTTTCTGCCTTGGGCCTTGCAGTCGCCGCTGTTATGGGAAGTTTAGCCAGAGGGAAAATGTTTACTGTCTACGCTGAGATAATGAGAGTTAAGCGAATTTATATGCAAGATAGACGCGAATATCTTGCGGAGTTGGCGAAGGAGAGAAAAGCAAAGAAGAAGTAAGAAATGAATAACGTGTGAATTTTAGAGCTGTACTAACCGAGTACGCCTTTCTCCTATCAGTCGTATCTTTCCCTATTCAGCAATTACATTTATGCCCAGGCGAATAGCCTGGGGTGACTTTTGCCTGATCACATCCGCGACCGCGTAAGTGGTAAAAATTTTTCGTGTAGTTTTTGGCTGAGCCGCTCAGCGGGTTTTGCCAGATTTGGTTCTGGCCCCACTGGTTTTGCGTGGACTCAGCCTTGAATCTTTTCCGCGATGGCCTGCAGGTCGTCGGCGGATTCCAGAATGTTTTCCACAGTGATCTTGGCGGTAGCTGGGTCCAAGTGGAGTTCTTCGTAGACCTTCTCCGGAATCTCCTGATAGACGCCGGTGCCGAAACCGCGGTTGGCGAGGAGTTGGCGGGCGACGTAGACCAGTTTGGGATAGGCGCGGTGTTCACCCTGGTAGTAAGGATTGTTCTGGTGGCGCAGGGCGGTGACGACTTCCGCAGGCATATGCCAGGCTTCCAGCAGCCACGCCGCGATCTGACAGCTTGAAACACCGAGAAGGTGTTGTTCCACTGAAGATGCCGGTATATGCGGATTGACTTCCAGATGGCGGCTGATATTGCCGAAGTAGGGCGGGAAGACTTCCGCCAGCACCAAATAGCCAAAATTGTTGAGTAGACCGGACAAATAGGCCATGCCGAAGCTCGGTCGGTGTTCGCGGGCGATACTGGTTACCAGCCCTTCCACCACAGCGGCGGAGCAGACCGCCTGCTGCCAGTAATCGCGGACCTGCTTTTGGCTCATGGCCGAGGTATTCATGGTTCTGCCGAGGGCGAGGCCCAGGGCGAGATTGAGCACCATATCGAAGCCGAGTACCCGCACAATCGCATCATGCACAGATTTGATTTTTCCCGGGGCGGAGTAGTAGGGCGACGACGCCCAGCTGACCACCTGGGCGGCCAGGGATGGATCAAGCTCGACGATATTCGACAGATCGCTGATATCAGCGTCCGGGTCGGCGCGCAGTTTAATGATGCGTTGCGCGGTTTCCGGCAGGGGTGGCAATTCGAGGGTTTCGTCCAGGCGCTGTTTGATACGCAGAGTGGTGAAGTTCTTCAGGGAGTAGAGAATCTGCTCCTGATCCATCTCCGCCGAATCCGGCAGGCGCGGCGCGGGTACGGCGAGTTCGCCGACGGCGGCATTGCGGATGATGCTTTTGAAATCGTGCTGGCGCAGTTCAAGCATCTGCTCGCCATCGCCGGTTTCCAGCCAGAGGGTCTGGTGGCGCAGCAGCGAGGCATCGATTAGCGTGGTGAGGCCCTGCCATTCGGGAATAGCGGGGACCATCTTGATGTTCTGTTGGGCCAGCAAGGGTGCGAGATCACTAGGGGACACGGATTCCAGCTGACGACCAAACTGGGCTTTGATAGCAGTGAGATCCAGCATGTGATCGGCAGGCAGCAATATCTGCAAGCGGCCTTGATTGTCCTGCAGCACAAGAGATTTAACCGCACAGGTCTCGGCAGCCGGCGCCAAGTTGCTGCGTACGGAGGTAAAGCGCGCCTGACTGGCCTTCAACTGATAGGCGATATTGGCGGACTCAAGAATCTGAATAACACTTGCCGGTACGGGCACGCCACGTCCTCCTCATGATGCTTGGGAATGCGCGACCGCAATGAAAACGGTACGCGAATGGAGCGTTTAAGCTCCTCCTTGACTATAGACGGCTTCCGTCACTTCGCTAAACCGGGCAGCTGAAGTGCGGCCGCTGGCCGACGAGCAGAATGGCGGTTAGCCCTTCAGATAATCCTGCTGATGGGCAAACCACCGCTGAATCAGCGCATCCGCTATCTGTGGGTGGTGAGTCTGGATCAGTTCAGCAGTCTGTTGCACCTTCGGAATCATGTGGGCATCGCGCTGCAGGTCGGCGAGACGAAATTGCAGGGCGCCGGTCTGGCGGGTGCCGAGCAATTCGCCGGGCCCGCGGATATTCAGATCCTGTTCCGCGATAACAAAGCCGTCGTTGGTGCTGCGCATCACCTGTAGGCGCCGCTTTGCTACCCGTGACAATGGATTGCCGTACAGCAGTACACAATGGCTTTCGGCGCGGCCGCGACCGACCCGGCCGCGCAGCTGGTGAAGTTGTGCAAGCCCGAGGCGCTCGGGATTTTCAATGATCATCAGGCTGGCGTTGGGCACGTCGACCCCCACTTCAATCACGGTGGTGGCGACCAATAAATGCAATTCGCCGGCTTTGAACCGCGCCATGGTTTCCTCTTTTTCCCGACCTTTCAGCCTGCCGTGAATCAGTCCCACCTGCAGCTCCGGCAGCGCCTCGCGCAGTTGCCCAGCCATCTCCGCAGCGGCTGCGGCTGCCAACGTCTCCGAATCGTCCACTAGAGTGCATACCCAATACGCCTGCCGCCCTTCGCGACAGGCGCTGCGCACCCGCTCGATCACATCGGCTCGGCGTTGCTGACTAACCAGCACCGTATTGACCGGCGTTCGCCCGGGCGGCAATTCATCGATTACCGACAGATCCAGATCCGCGTAGGCGGTCATGGCTAAAGTGCGCGGGAT
>JAEZGT010000138.1 GCA_023416875.1 Pseudomonadota bacterium | reverse complement strand
GCTTGCAGCAGTCGCCCTCCAATCAGATTTTGATTGGCCTTTCTCTGTTTCTGACTTTTTTTATTATGACGCCGGTGTTGGACCGGGTGAACGAACAAGCGGTGCAACCTTATATCAACGAGCAGATTACCGCGCGTGAGGCGCTGGAAACAGCTCGCAAACCCTTTCATGACTTCATGATGGCGCAAACGCGCGAAAACGATCTCGCGCTCTTCTTCCGCATATCCGGCCGACCGCAGGTGGCGGGGCCTGATGATGTGCCCTTCAGTGTGTTGATGCCTGCGTTTATCACGTCGGAGTTAAAAACGGCGTTCCAAATCGGCTTTATTATTTTTATTCCGTTTCTGGTGATCGACATAGTGGTGGCGAGCGTGCTGATGGCGATGGGGATGATGATGTTGTCGCCATTGATTATTTCGCTGCCGTTCAAAATCATGCTCTTTGTGCTTGTCGATGGCTGGGCGCTGATCGTCGGTACGCTGGCGGCGAGCTTCGGTATCTAAGCGGCTAACAGCTTTTATAGAGGTTAACTACCATGACTCAGGAAGTTGTTCTCGATCTGTTTGGCAGCGCGTTTTATCTCACCGTCATTATGGTATTGGTAATTGTTGGGCCGAGTCTGATTGTGGGCCTGATCGTGAGTACTTTTCAGGCGGCGACGCAAATCAATGAGCAGACACTGAGTTTTTTGCCGCGACTGATTGTCACGCTGGCCACCATCATGATGACGGGACCGTGGCTGGTGCAACAGCTCACTGATCTGTTCGAACGCTTAATGACCGATATTCCCAATATCATCGGCTGACGTCGTGGAAACCATAACCGACAGTCAGATTGCCGCTTTTATTCAGCAATATTTTTTGCCTTTTGCTCGTATAGGTGCGCTACTGATGACCATGCCAGTGATTGGCACGCGGATAGTGCCGGCGCGGGCGCGTATTATTGCCGCCATGTTTCTCACCATGATGGTGGTGCCGCTGTTGCCGCCCCTGCAGGTGGCGCCGAGTTTATCTCTCGGCACGGCGATTCTGATCCTTCACGAATTATTGATCGGCATTGCCCTGGGTTTTGGCTTTCAGGTGGTATTTCAGGTATTTGTGCTCACCGGGCAATATCTGGCGATGAAAATGGGCTTGGGTTTTGCGTCCATGAACGATCCCACCAACGGCGTACAAACTACTGTGTTGTCACAATTCTTTTTGGTGTTGGTCACGCTCATGTTCATTGCGGTAAACGGCCATTTATTGTTGATCGAAATGTTGTTGCAGAGTTTTCAGTCGCTGCCGCCCAGCCATTTTGTATTTAGCCGAGAGCAGAGTTTTCAGGTGGTGAACTTGGGAGGCTGGTTGTTCGCCAGCGCGCTGGTGATGTCTCTACCTGTATTAACGTCGCTGCTGGTGGTGAATATCGCGTTCGGCATTATGAGTCGCGCCGCACCGCAGCTGAATATTTTCGCCATAGGTTTTCCCTTTACCTTGATTTGCGGGATGTTCCTGGTCTGGCTAGGACTCGCCACCTTTGATATGCATTTTGAGGATTTTATGGCGGAAGGATTTTTATTTGCCCGGGAGCTGCTGCGTTTGCAGCCGTGATTGTATGTTCGCATTGAGTGCCGGCCATGGCCAATAATGACGACAGCTCTCAGGAAAAGACCGAAGAGGCCACCCCCAAACGCAAGGAAAAGGCCCGTGAAGAAGGCCAGATTCCCCGCTCGCGTGATCTCACCACATCTGCCGTATTGATTTTGGGATCTGTGGGGTTGTGGATATTTGGCGGCGCTATTGCACAGAAACTGCTGGATATCCTGCGCTTTAATTTTGCGGTGGATCGAGAGGTTATTTTCGATCCACAGAAAATGTTTGCGCATTTGGGTTCGTCGTTTTTTGAAGCTTTGTGGGCGCTAGTCCCCCTGTTTGCGATATTACTGCTCGCCGCTGTGGGCGGGCCGACGATTCTCGGCGGCTTTCTTTTCAGCAGCAAATCCATTGCACCGAAATTCAATCGCATGGATCCGCTCGCCGGCTTGAAACGTATGTTTTCCCTCAAATCTCTGGTGGAACTGGGAAAATCCATCGGCAAGGTTCTGGTGGTGGTGGCCGTTGCCTATTTCACCTTGCGCATGTTTGAGCCGGAATTGCTCGGTCTCGGCCGGGAGAGTCTGGAAACAGGTGTGCAACATTCTCTGCGCATTAGTTTGTGGGCGACCCTGCTGATCAGTTGTGCCACGATTCTGATTGCCGCCTTGGATGTGCCATATCAGATTTGGGAGCATTCCAAAAACCTAAAAATGTCCCGCCAGGACATTAAGGACGAAATGAAGGATTCCGAAGGCAAGCCCGAGGTGAAAGGGCGCATCCGTCAACTGCAGCGGGAAATGGCCAACCGCCGCATGATGGCCTCCGTGCCCAAAGCGGACGTAATCATCACCAACCCCACCCACTTCGCCGTCGCGCTGAAATACGACCCGGACACCATGGCAACCCCGATCCTACTCGCCAAAGGCATTGATGAAACGGCGATGAAAATCCGCGAAATCGCCATCGAATATAAAATCGATCAGGTGCGCAGCCCCGTGCTCGCCCGCGCGGTTTATCACACCACCGACATCGACAGCGAAATTCCCCAGGGGTTGTACCTCGCCGTCGCACAGGTGCTCGCCTATGTGTTCCAACTGCGCAACTTCCGCAAGGGCAGGGGAGAGCGACCGGAGTTCCCCACCCATATCAAAGTGCCCAAGGATATGATTTTTCCGGAGAAACCATCACCTTAATCTGCCGCTTTGTGAACGGCTCACAGTTTGGCGGTTCTCTGCGGCTGCCGACGGACTGTATGTCTCCTGGCGTACATTTTCCCGCTCAGCGCACTCCTAGAATTCCTCCGGTTGTGCTTCGCTAGACGTAGCATTAAAAACGCGGAGTGAAACATGCAATACAGGGCAGAAGTGGACGGGCTGCGGGCAATTGCCGTTATCCCGGTGATTCTTTTTCACGCGGGTGCTCCCGGCTTTGCCGGTGGTTATGTGGGCGTGGAGATTTTATTTGTTATCAGCGGTTACCTGATTACGTCCATTATTATGAAGGACGTGGAACGGCAGCGTTTCTCTCTGGTGGATTTTTACGAGCGCCGCGCCCGCCGAATTATGCCGGCTTTGGCGGTTGTGGTGGCTTGCAGTACCTTGGCTGCTTATTTATTGATGCCGCCAAAT
>JAEZGT010000122.1 GCA_023416875.1 Pseudomonadota bacterium | reverse complement strand
TTCATATTGCGGTTCACACCGATGACGAAGGTTCGCGCGAACAAAATCTGCAATTGTCCAAAGCGCGTGCGGAAAAACTAGTGGATTATCTGGTATGGCAAGGCGTCAGCGCAGATCGGATTACCGCCGAAGGTAAAGGCGAAGCCGATCCGATCGCGGATAACAATATCGAAGTTGGGCGCGCGCGCAGTCGTCGTGCGGAATTTTTTATCTCCGAAACTCGGACCCGCCGTTAATTTTTGGTTAGAGGATTTTCCATGAAAGTGTTGCTGGTGCTTTTCACCATATTCATGTTGGCCGGCTGTAGTGATGACGCCGGATTTCCCTCAAACACACCCCCGAGCGCGGTGGTGGAGCAGGGCAACAAACCCGGCCAGGAAAAAACGGATATCGACAGCGATGGTATTCCCAATGGCGAAGATAACTGCCCGGCTAATCCCAATCCCGATCAGAACGATATCGACGGCGACGGTATGGGCGATGAATGCGACAGCGATATCGACGGTGATGGTGTTTTAAATCAGGTGGATAATTGCCCGAACACGGTAAATCAGGATCAAGCGGATCTCGACGGCGATGGGATCGGCGACGCATGCGATTCAGACAGGGACGGCGATGGTGTACCTAATGAAGAAGATAATTGTTCATTTATTGCCAACGCGGGGCAGGCCGATCTGGACGGCGATGAGCAGGGCGACGCTTGTGACACCGACATTGATGGCGATTCCATTTTGAATGATGAAGATAACTGTCCGTTGGTTGCCAACGCCAATCAGACCGACAGTGATGGCGACGGTATCGGCAACGCCTGCGATGTCGATACGGATACGGACGACGACGGTGTGGATGACGGCAACGACAATTGCCCTGCGGCCGCCAACACCGATCAGGCGGACTTTGATGGCGACGGTATCGGCGATGTATGTGACACCGACATCGACGGCGACGGCATTGAGAACACCACCGACAATTGCCGCCTGATTCCCAATAAGGGTCAGGAAGATACGGATGAAGACGGTATCGGGGATGTATGCGATCCGGATCTGGATGGCGATACCCTGGCCAACGCTGCGGACAACTGCCCGGCTGTTGCCAACCCCGAGCAGGAGGATCTCGACGAGGACGGCATCGGCGATGCCTGCGACACCGACACTGATGGGGACGGCGTGGATGATGCCATCGACAACTGCCCACTGACTGCCAACGCCAATCAGGCCGACAGCGATGATGACGGCGAAGGCGACGTCTGTGATACCGATCTGGACGGCGACGGTGTGGACAACGAAGCCGATAACTGCCCGACTACGTCCAATCCCAATCAAGCGGATGCAGATGAAGATGGTGTTGGCGATGCCTGCGATCAGAACACGGACACCGACAGCGACGGGATTGATGACGCCTCCGACAATTGCCCGTTCCTAGCGAACCCTACCCAGGATGATTTGGATGCTGACGGCATCGGCGATGCGTGTGACAGCGATCTGGACGGCGATAAGGTGATGAACGGCACCGATAACTGCCCACTGATCGCCAACGCCGGTCAGCAGGACCTTGACGGCGACGACATCGGAGACGCATGCGATGACGACATGGATGGCGACGGCATCCTCAATCCTGTCGACAATTGCCCCTCCGTGGTCAATGCCGGTCAGCAGGATTTGGATGAAGACGGTATCGGCGATGCCTGCGATATGGATCGCGATGGCGACGGTGTTTTGGATACCAGCGATAACTGTCCGAACATAGCGAATGCCGACCAGGCGGATACCGACAAAAACGGCATCGGTGACGCATGCGAAATGAATACGGATAGCGATGGCGATGGTATTGATGACGCTGCTGACAATTGTCCAATGGCCGCCAACAGCGGGCAGGAAGATCGCGACCGCGACAATATCGGTGACGCTTGCGACCCTGATGAAGATGGCGACGGCGTGGCCAACGACGTCGACAACTGCCCCGTGACCGCGAACGCTAATCAGGCCGACAGTGATAACGACGGTATAGGTGACGCGTGCGATACCTTGACGGATAGCGACAGCGACGGCATCGCCGATAGCAAGGACAACTGCCCGGCAGTGGCCAATGAAAATCAGGAAGATACGGACGGTGACGGCACTGGTGATGCCTGTGATACCGATATCGACGGCGACAGCATTGCCAATGAAAAGGATAACTGCCCGTTGGTGGCCAACACGAATCAAGCGGATCTTGATAAAGATGGCAAAGGTGACGCCTGCGATAGCGACGCGGATGGCGATAGCGTGGCGGATGACTTAGACAATTGCCCTGCCGTCAGCAATGCCAAACAGGAAGACCTGGACGGCGACGGAATTGGCGATGCCTGCGATACGGACATGGACGGTGATGAAGTGCCGAATAGTTCCGACAACTGCGCGAAAATCGCTAATGCTGATCAAGCGGACCGCGACGGCGATGGCGTGGGTGACGCATGCGATACCGAGGAAAATATCGCCTGCGGACCCGACGCGCTATTTAAACCAATGCTTGAAGGTGCCACGGTTTCTTCCGGTGTGCGGCGAGGATTGTGTGTTGGTTGCGGCGTGTTAAATCCCAATAATCTGATCAATAACAACCTGACGGATGCGGCCCGCATTGTGACTATCGCAGGTGCTGGCGCAGAAGTTTATGCGCGCGTCACTCGCGGCGGTGCCAGTGAATATTCCGCGAACGACCGTGTGGGGATCTTGGTTTCCACTCCCGACGGCCGGCTTACCAACACTCAGTTGGAAAATATTCAGATCAAAACCTTAAATTCGGATCGCGTCCAAGAAACCTTCGAAGTGCGCGGTGCGGGAGCATCGGCAACGCTGACACCGGTTTATAACGACCCGAATCGCTTCCTGCTTATTGTCAACACCAGCATGGATTTTAATTCGATAGAAATCAGTCAGCGGGCAAGAATCGGTGTGGTACGTTCTCTGGATGTGCATGCCATGTGCGTGGCGCCGCCGGTAGTATCTGCGAAGCCATAATATGTCCAGTTCCCGACCCGGATCTTCAAAGGATCGCCGGGTCGGGAAATTGCCGCATCGTTAGCGAGTATTTCAGGAAACGCCAGCATGGTTCGAATCATTGCAGCACTAATTTGCTTTCATTTATTGGTGGCCTGCGATGATTATCCGCGTGATCCGAAAGGATCTCTCCTTGCCGCACAAAATCAGGTTTTGAAAGTTGGCGCCTCGGAGTTTTCTCCGTGGATCCGATGGCAAAATGGCATTGTCACCGGCATTGAGGCAACACTTGTTGAAGACTTTGCCCGCTCAATCGGCGCTCGCGTGGAGTGGATAAAGGGGAGCGAAGAAATGCTTATGACAATGTTGGAAGTCCACGAATTGCATTTGGTGGTGGGCGGCATTACTGCAGAATCGCCGTGGAGTCGCCGTGTGGCTTTGACTCGTCCGTATCTGAAACAACATTATTTAATATGCAGCACTGATGAGAATTTGTCGCCGCGCATGGTAAAAAATCAAAAAGTCGCGATGCATAAAGACTCTATGCTGAGTGCGCAGATTAAAGACAAAGACGGCATACCGGAACGGCTTGATTCGTTAGAAAATTATCGCGGCCTGATTGCGATTTCTGCGGATGAGCGCAAGCGTTATCCCTGTGGGCAGGAGCACATGCGACTAAAACCCAGCGAGCACGTAATAGCGTTGCCCATGGGTGAAAACGCGTTGCTAATGGCGGCAGAAAAATTTCTGCACGGAGTTCGTCGCTGATATGTCCATAGGTCATGCGGTTTCCGTAACCATTCCTGATGATTTGCAAGCGGACTACCGCAAGGCGATCCGCCTGGAGTGGATCACGGTTTTTTATCTCGCCAGCGTTGCCGTCGTCATGTACCTCGCATCCGGAAATTCCCAGGCCATGGAAGCGGCGTGGATTGAGGATGTCGTTGGAATATTTCCGGCAATTGCTTTTTTGGTGGCATCAAAGATTCATGGCAAGCCAGCCACCGATCGATTTCCTTACGGATTTCAAAAAGCGTTCACGGTTGCTTTTGTAGGTGCGGCCATAGCTTTATTGGTGCTGGGACTTTACGCGTTTGTGACGTCGCTCATTGCGCTTATCAAGGCGGAGCACCCCAGCATAGGTACGTTTCCCTTGTTCGGCAAAGAACATTGGCTCGGTTGGCTAATGCTGGCTGCGTTAATGTACAGCTGTATACCCGCCATTATTCTCGGTCGCCTTAAATTGCCTCTGGCTAAACGGCTGCATGAAAAAGTTCTTTTTGTAGACTCTCATGCACAAAAAGCAGACTGGTTGACGGCAGCGGGCGGAATGGTGGGGGTTATTGGAATCGGGTTCGGTATATGGTGGCTGGATTCTGTCGTCGCCATCGCCATCTCTTCCAGCATCGTCTATGACGGAATCACCCGAACGCGTGACAGCATGAAAGATCTCCTTGAAGAAATGCCGATGACCACGGACAACAAAAATATCCACCCATTGGTGAATGATGTTATTCGCACATGTCTTGAATGCGAATGGGTAAGCGACGTGCGGGTGCGATTAAGAGAAAGTGGAATGGTCTTCGTTGGCGATGTGCTGGTCATACCCAAACAAAGCGATAACCTGATCGACCGTGCCGCGCAGCTGCGAGAGGATTTAATGGCCATAGATTGGAAAATCGCGGATATCGTGATCAGTCCAGTTCGTGATTTTACTCAGTTTCAGGAGAAATAAGCCGCCGCTTAAGCCGGATATCAAGCGCGGAATGCTGGTTTTTTTCTAATTCCGTTTCACATAAGTCTTCAAATACGTGAATTTCCGTATTCCCTATTTTTCCGCGTCCTTTATCGTGCGTACCAAGCAGTAAACACAATCATGATGAATGGACGGATTAGGGGATACGATGAAAAGTAAAATAATTCTCGCACTTTGTATAGTCTTAAGCGCCTGCGGTGGATCTTCAGAAGTCAGCTCTCCCGGCGGTGGATCTTCCGTCGGTAGCTCTGGTTCCGGATCTCATAGTGGCAGTTCAAGCGGCTCACTGCCTGGGGGCGGTTCATCCTCTTCTGGAAGTGTCGGCGGCTCCTCTTCTGGCGCTCCTGTGCAAGCCGGAACCTTAACCGCCGGTGATTACGATGATCTGCTCAATTTTGGTGTTTATCACAAATACATCAGTGATTTTCTGCAAGAGTATCCCGAAATCACCGATATACCGTATGTAGACGTCAATGCAAAAGTTGCGGTGAGAGTGGTGGATGCCGTTGGCGATCCCTTGTTCGGTGCGAAGGTCCTCATCCGCTCGGAAGACCAGCGTGACGTGATTTTGAAAACACCAGCCAATGGTGTCGTCCATTTTTACCCCGCTTTCGATAAAACCACTGACAGCGTGGAAATTGCGATCGAAGTGGATGGAAGTGACGACATTCTTCAAACGGTGGCACTGAAGGATCTGCCGGACGAGCGCGTAATTGAAGTGCCGGTTCCGTCGATCAATCAGGTTCCCACACAGCTGGACATTGCACTGGTTGTGGATTCAACGGGCAGCATGGGCGATGAAATTCGCTATTTGAAAGCTGAACTCACTCAAGTTTTTAACGATATTGAAGAAGCCTATGACGACCTATCCCTTGCGGCTGGGCTGATTTCATATCGTGATGTAGGCGATTCTTATGTCGTCTGGCCTTACGAAATGACGACAGATTTGCTCCAGTTTGAGCTTGATCTCAACGGTATTGGCGCCGCTGGTGGTGGCGACTATCCAGAGGCAATGGATCAGGCGATGGAAGCTGCCTTGGAGCTAGAGTGGCGCGCTGACAGCGTAAAAATTATTTTGCTGGTCGCGGATGCGCCGCCGCACAACGACAAAATTGCGGCGACCTGGGACGTTGCAAAAATCGCAAGGCAGCAACAAATCCATATCGTCCCCGTCGCTGCCAGCGGAGTGGGAAATACTGCAGAGTTTTTAATGAGATCCATGGCGGCACTGACTAATAGCCGGTACATTTTTCTCACCGATGACTCTGGCGTCGGCAACCCACACGCGGAGCCCAGTATTGATTGTTATGTGGTGACACGTTTGGACTCCGCAATACGTCGCGTGATCAGCCAATTAGTCACTGGCGAACGGGTAGAGCCCACCACCCCCGAAATTATTCGCACAGAAGGAAATTACGATGCGGGGGTTTGTCTGCCTGTTGAAGATGGGAGTGATGAAGAAGAGAATTCCCAGGCGCACAAGCAGTGATTAGATGTTGGTTTGCTGCACAATAACCGGCGTATACGCCGGTTATTGAAAAGCCCTCAGTCGACTTTACGACCTTTCCCGCTTTCCGCCCGCTTGCGATGTTCGCTCTGCACGTAAACCGTATCCGTCGTTGCCATGCTGGCATGACCGAGATCTTCCGATACGTCCTTCAATGCTCGACCTCTCTCAATTTCCATGCTGGCGCCGGTGTGGCGTAGCCAGTGGGTGGAGGCTTCCTGTAATTTGCGCGCAGCATCTTCGCCGACGCGGATTTTCATTTTGACGTACGCGGAATCGAATACTTCCTGCACCAGCCGGCTTAAATGGCGCGCGGTCATACTGCCCTGACCACGCACTTTTTCCACCAGCGGCGACTGATCGCCGGGGAAGGGCAGAGGGGACATGCCGCGGAAGGCGCGGTAGCGTTTTAAATAATCCAGATATTGCGTAGGCACTGTTACGTCACGCAGTTTTCGGCCTTTGCCGAAAATTTTCAGCCACCAATTCTGATTTTCATCCTGCCAAAAATGCCCCATCACCGGAGACCAATCGCGGCGTTCTGATAATTCGGATATACGCAAAAATAAGGTTTTTAATGTGGCGATGATGAACAGGCTGCGCTCGTAGAGGGAATCTTCATTCGCCATTTCCTGCACCGTTTCCAGTACATATTGCCATTGCTGCTCGGACAGGCGGCGCACCTCCTTGACCTGTGCATCCGCGATGAAATACCGGCAGTCACCTTTGGCGAGCTGTGCAGGATTGCCTACGCAGAGCTCTTCGTTCATTAAATATTTATAGAATGCGATTAGCGCGGTAAATGTAGCGGTGAGCGTTTCCTGGGAGGGCTTGTATTTCTTTTTGTCCTGATTGACCGACGGCTGGTTTTTCGGGGTTTTCAGACGGAAGGGCGCCCATTGGGAATTGCTGCGAAAGAAGCCGTCCTGAAAAAGAAAGCGATCTGCATTGGCCAGACTGATCCAATTGACCGGTGGACGCCAACAAAAATCGGCATATTCGAGCAGTTGCGGTTTGCGCAATTCAACAATCGGTTTATCGCAAAATAAAAATACCCATAACAGGAAACGTTCAACTTCGTTGCGAAAACGCGTGTAGGTGTGCTCGGATTTATTGCGCCCGATGTAGAGCAGAAAATCCCGCCCCCATTGCCAATGCTGTTGCCGCCACTCCTGCCCCGATTGGAGAAACCCCTGCAGTTCCGGATAATCCTGCAAACTGAGGCGCGGCAGCGCCTCGTAAACGGGGTAGAGCGGCTGCGGGGCAGGGGTGGACATAAAGTTTTATTTGGCCGCAGTTTCGCCGTAAAGCTGCTCGTCCTGCTCGGCGAGCTGTTGTTGCAGTGTGGCCAGATCGTCATGGGCGATATTGATATGGCCGAGTTTGCGCCCGGGACGGTCGGTCTTGTTGTACCAGTGAAAAGTGCCTATGCCGCTCAACCAGGACGGCCCAGGGTGGCGCGGCTGGTGTTTGGTGAGATCGCGTGAGCCGAGAATATTGACCATGCCTTTGGGGCCATTCGGCTGCGTGTTGCCCAAAGGCCAATCCAGAATTCCGCGCAAATGATTTTCAAATTGGCTGCAAATTCCCGCGTCCATGGTCCAGTGACCGCTGTTGTGCACACGCGGCGCCAATTCGTTAACGAGCAGTTCGTCACCGCAGACAAAACATTCCATCGCCAACACGCCGACGTAATTTAATTCCTTGAACAACCGCTCCATATAATCCCGGGCATTGCGCACCGTTGCTTCCGGCAAATTAGGTGCGGGTGCAATGGAACGAATCAAAATGCCGCGGCGATGCAAATTTTCTGTCAGAGGATAAAACACGGTTTCGCCCGACGCGGAGCGCGCGCCGATCAACGAAGCTTCGCGCTCGAAACGCACATGCTTTTCAACCACCCATGGGCCCGGGGGGCTTTCGCGTTCAAAACTTTCGAGATCGGCTTGGGAATGGATCTGCCACTGATTTTTGCCATCGTAGCC
>JAEZGT010000110.1 GCA_023416875.1 Pseudomonadota bacterium | reverse complement strand
TAATCACGCCCACTTCCTGGGCTTTCTTGGCGAGGTCCAACACCCAGTCATAACCGCGGGTGCCGTTGTTGGGCGCGCCGTTGATGCCGCCAAAGGGCGGGGTGCAGTCGCTGCCGCAGTTCTTCATAAAGTATTCGATTTTGGCGCCGCCGTAGGCACCGCCGACCAGACCGATTTTGATGTTTTCCGGAAGATTCTCCGCCAGGGTGTCGCCAAAGGTATCGCCGGGGCCAAGACCAATACCGCTACGAGGGCATCGGATCAGGGTGGGGGTTGCCGCGCGCCAAGTACCGTAAGTCAGACCGCCGCCGCAGGTTTCGCTCTGCAGCACTTGCACGCGCGGGTGGGAGGAGTTGTCCTGAGATTGGATGGGCGCTGCGCCCTCCATATTGGATTGCCCCAACATCAGGTAAATGTGGAAGTTGGGATCCGGTGCTGCATTGGCCGCAAACGGCAGCGCTGCCAGGCCGGCGACCAGCATGAGCTTTCTTACAGTTTTGTTTTTCATAGGCGTCACATGAGTTGTTATTGTTGATCGGACAAAAAGGGGCAGGCAGATTGCGTTCTTTCATAAGATCGCGAGCGACGCATCGTACAGCCGACATTATTCAGCGGCTCCCTATGAAGCAGTCACGACTTCAGAAAGTTTCTGGCTGCGTATTTTTGTTTGATTCACCAAGGCGGTTTTATGAATTGCGCACTGTTTATCCGCCGCGGATAACCAATAACCAAAATAACACAGTCACAATTTTGGTATTGATACTCCAATAACGTTTCCATGGCATTCGAATAACGCCCTCAGAGGGGAAATATGGGCTTATTTCACATTATTTTTGAGCGACAAATTAATTTTTGCGGCCTAACCGGATGTTGAATTTTTCGTGCGTTTTTTTTTATTTTCTTCGCGATAGAAAGTGTGAAGAGGGTCATATTTTGTGGGCAGTATTCTTCACATCAATAAATGGAATTTTTGCTAACGATGATGCTGAAGAAATTTTTTTGGAAGGGAATTTGGAAGGGAAATCGTGAGAATGATCAATGCGGCCCGCAGGGGTGCGGACCGCAAATAGCAACTTAGCTTATTGCTTTGTTGACAATTTCCTGTGCTTCGCTGATTAGCTGTTGCAGGTGATCTTTGCCTTTAAAGCTTTCCGCGTAGATTTTGTAGATGTCTTCAGTACCGGACGGCCGAGCCGCAAACCATCCGGAGGCGGTGGCTACCTTAATGCCACCTATGGCTGCCTGATTGCCCGGAGCCTCGGTGAGAATCTGGGTGATTTTGTCACCGGCGAGATAAGTAGAGGTGATCTGCAGGGCGGACAGCTTCGATAAGGCTTTTTTCTGCGCGCTGTTAGCGGGCGCTTCCACCCGCGCTTCTACGGCATGGCCGAATTGATTGGCGAGCTGCTGATAATATTCGCCAGGATCGCGTCCGGTACGCGCGGTAATTTCCGCCGCGAGCAGACAGGGAATAATGCCGTCCTTGTCGGTGGACCAGACGGTGCCGTCCATCCGCAGGAAGGACGCGCCTGCGCTCTCCTCGCCGCCAAATCCTAAAGAACCATCGAACAACCCAGGCGCAAACCATTTAAAACCTACCGGTGTTTCGTGCAGGCGGCGCCCGAGTTTTTCCGCAACCTTGTCCATCATGGCGCTGCTCACTACGGTTTTTCCGATGGCCGTGCCCTGGCTCCACAGAGGACGATTTTGGAAAAGATAATCCACCATCACCGCCAGATAATGATTTGGTGGCAGCAGGCCGCAGCTGGGTGCCACTATGCCGTGGCGGTCGTGGTCCGTGTCGCAGGCGAAGGCGATCTGGTAATCATTGCGTCGCCCGATCATGGACTGCATGGTGTACGACGAGGAGGGATCCATGCGGATTTTGCCGTCCCAGTCCGCCGTCATAAATGAAAAGGTCTTATCGATGCCGGCGTGCAGAACCTGCAGATTGAGGCCGTAGCGATCCGCAATCGCCGGCCAGTAATTCACACCCGCGCCGCCCAGAGGATCGACGCCCATCAACACGCCGGAGCTGCGAATGGCGGCCAGATCGATGATGTTGTGGAGATCATCGACATAGTGGCGAATGAAATCGTGGTGGTGAGTGGTCTCCAGTTTCAGACCTTTTTGATAGGTCACGCGTTTGATATCGCGCAACCCGTCGCGCAGCAGCTGGTTGGCGCGGTTTTGAATCCAGGTGGTGATATCGCTATCTGCGGGTCCGCCGTTGGTGGGGTTGTACTTAAAGCCGCCATTATCCGGGGGGTTGTGGGACGGTGTGATCACAATGCCGTCGGCGAGCCCGCTGGTGCGGTTGCGGTTGTAGGTCAGAATCGCATGGGAAATGGCCGGCGTGGGGGTGTACTCGCCACCGTTGGCGAGCATCAGAGTGACGCCGTTGGCCGCCAGTACTTCCACCGCAGTGATTTGCGCAGGCTCCGACAAAGCGTGGGTATCTATGCCCAGATAGAGCGGGCCATCAATGCCGACGCTGTTGCGGTAGTCGCAAATCGCCTGGCTGATCGCCAATACGTGATGTTCATTAAAGCTGCCGTTGAAGGCGGAACCCCGATGGCCGGAGGTGCCAAAGCTTACACTTTGCTCCGCCACTGCCGGATCCGGCTGAATGTTGTAATAAGCATCGATGAGTTGCGGCAGGTCCACCAGCATGTCGTGTGGCAGAGTTTTTCCAGCGTAGGGACTGTGGGACATAAATAAGCACCAGGCAGGGAGAATTGTTGAGCCGCGCTAGTGTACCGGAAGCGCTGCGCAGTTAGAGCGGTTTGTCGCACTTAGGAGAGAGGGAATAAGTCGAAATCGCCGGATCCGCATTGCACAGATCCGGCGTGGTGACGGGCGGTGGGTGTTACTGCTGACGATAAAGGCGGTTGACGCCGTTCAGCAAAGCCTTGAGGGCAGCGACAATGATGTTGTGGTCCTTGGCGACGCCAAATATCGGTTTACCTTGATCCACTTTCATTTCGATATAGCTCACTGCGGATACATTGGAGCCTTCGCCAATGGCGTGTTCGTGGTAATCCACCACACTCACCTCGCAGCCGATGTGTTGGCTGATGGCGTGCGCCGCAGCGTCGATGGGTCCATTGCCGCGACCGGTGAGCACAACCGGTTTATCGCGGAATTGGCTGCTGATGGTGATTTCCACCTCGTCGGCATTTTCATTGATGGTACTGTGGCGAAATTCAAAGGGCGCGTTCACCGCGAAATATTCGCTTTCGAACAGCTCGACGATTTCCCTGCTTTTGACTTCCTTGCCGGTGTTGTCGCTGACTTTTTGCACTATGCCGCTGAATTCGATCTGCAGACGGCGCGGCAATTGAAGGCCGGCTTCCTGCTGCAATAAAAAGCTTACGCCGCCTTTGCCGGACTGGCTGTTGACGCGCACCACCGCGTCGTAGCTGCGGTTGAGATCCGCCGGATCCACGGGCAAATAAGGAACTTCCCAAAGTTCGTCCGGTTTTTGCGCGGCAAAGCCTTTTTTGATGGCGTCCTGATGCGAACCGGAAAATGCGGTAAACACCAATTCACCCGCGTAGGGATGGCGCGGATGCACCGGCAATTGATTGCACTCTTCCACCAATTTGCGCACGCGGTCGATATCGGAGAAATCCAAGCCGGGATGAATGCCCTGGGAATACAAATTCAAAGCGAGAGTCACCAAATCGACGTTGCCAGTGCGCTCGCCGTTGCCAAATAAACAGCCTTCAACCCGATCAGCGCCGGCCATTACCGCCAACTCCGCCGCAGCCACCGCCGTGCCGCGATCATTGTGCGGATGCACGCTGATGATGATGCTGTCGCGGTGATTGATATTGCGATGCATCCACTCGATCTGATCCGCATAAGTATTGGGGGTGCTCATCTCCACGGTTGCCGGCAGATTCAGAATCATTTTTTTCTCTGGCGTCGGTTGCCAGATCTCTGCGACCGCATCGCTGACTTCTTTGGCGAATTCGATTTCCGTGCTGGAAAACACCTCCGGCGAATATTGAAAAACCCAATCCACTTCCGGCGCTTGCGCCGTCAATTCCAGCACCCAGCGCGCACCCTGTTCGGCGATTTTTTTCACGCCGGCTTTATCGGTGTTGTAAACGATTTTGCGGAATGCCGGGGCGAGCGGATTGTAGATGTGCAAAATTGCGCGCTTGGCGCCGCGCACGCTTTCCACCGTGCGTTGAATCAACTCGTAGCGCGCCTGCACCAATACTTCAATGGTGACGTCGTCCGGTATGTGATTGCCTTCGATCAACAGGCGGGTGAATTCGAAATCGGTCTCCGATGCGGAGGGAAAACCGATTTCGATTTCCTTAAAGCCGATGGCCACGAGCTCTTGGAAAAAACGCAATTTGGTCTGCACTGACATAGGATCGATCAGCGCCTGATTGCCATCGCGCAGGTCCGTACTCATCCAGATGGGAGGTTTTTCGATGACCCGGTTGGGCCACTGGCGGTCGGGCAAAGACACCCCTTTGAACGCGGCGTATTTGCTGGCGGGATTGGCGATCATGAAACTTGGCTCCTATGCGCGGTAATGAATGCGCGGTAATGAATGCGTGCTAATCGATCGTGCTAATAAAAGCTGCCTGCGGGCTTTGCGGCGTTCGGGACCTGGTGGGTCCCCTTGGTGGTGCGATGCTTGTGGCAGCGCGTTCGCTTTACTGCTTGTGGCAGTGCAGCTCTGTGCCGCAGACCGCTTGTGGCGGCAGGGCTCGTGAGCAGGTTGAAAACAGTATAGTGCGGGTAGTGCGGCAGAAGATTGCCAAGATCGCCCAATATGATTTTTTTAAGCAATTTTATTGCTGAA
>JAEZGT010000087.1 GCA_023416875.1 Pseudomonadota bacterium | reverse complement strand
TTCGGCCCCTGCAAGCGCAGGCCGCGGGTTTGCAATTCGGTAATCAGCCGTTCGGATATTGGTGAAGTCGCCATGGAATTCATAATGGTTCCGCCGATTTTTCAGATTGCTGACTGACAGTTGTGGTTGGTTGCGCGGGCCGGGCGTTGATCCACAAGCTCAATAATTCCGGCCGCGCGTAGTGGCCGACGGAGTCCATCATGCGTTTGCGTTTGGTGATCAGGGAAAAATCCAGATCCGCAATTAAAATTCCCTCGCCTTCTGTCAGCGGCGTTGCCAAGTGGCGGCCCTCGGGGGAAATAATCGCGGTGTGGCAGCCGCCGCGCAGGGTGGCTTGTAAATTCGCATCCGGCGTGATGGCTTCGATTTGCGCATCGGTGAGCCAGCCGGTGGCATTTACCACAAAACAGCCGGATTCCAACGCGTGGTGGCGAATGGTGACTTCCATCTGCTCCGCAAAAATCGGCCCCACCATGGAGCCCGGAAATTGCGCGCAGTGAATTTCCTCGTGCTGCGCCATAAGCGCGTAGCGTGCAAGTGGGTTGTAATGCTCCCAACAGGCGAGCGCGCCGATTTTTCCTGCGGCGGTATCCACCACTTTTAAACCGGCTGCGTCACCCTGTCCCCAAATCATGCGTTCGTGATACGTCGGTGTAATTTTGCGGCGTTTTAGTCGCAGCTCACCATCCGCATCAAAAATCAGTTGGGTGTTGTAGAGCGAGCCGTGATCGCGCTCATTGACACCGAGCACTACCACCATTTGATAAGCGCGTGCCTGCTCCGCCACCGCTTGGGTAATCGGACCCGGCACCACTACCGCCTGATCATAAAGTTTTAAATGCGCTTTACCCGCCGTTACCGGCGGATAAACAAAAGAAAAATACGGGTAATAAGGTACGAAGGTTTCCGGAAAAACCAATAACTGCACACCTTTGCCCGCAGCTTCTTCCATGGCGCCAAGCACTTTGGCGAGCGTGGCTTCCGCACGCTCCAGGTCGGGAGAAATTTGCGCAGCCGCAGCGCGCAGAATCCGGCTTGCCATAATTCAGTGCCTTTTCAGGATGACGGATTAAACTGTCCAGGTGTCAATGATTACGGCGTTGTCGCGCACGTGCAGTAATTTCAGATCCAATACGTCGAGGGGATTAATGGGGCGAATACCCTCCATCAATGAGGGCTCGCCGTGGCCATAAAGTGCCTGTAGCGCAAAACGGCAACAATAGACTTTGCCGCCCTCGCCCATAAATTTCTGCAAATTGTTATTGAAATTCATATGGCCGGGAAATGCTTCATCACCAATGGTGGGAAATCCACGCTGCACACCGAGAGTTACGCCGGGTCCATACAACAGAATGGAAGTTTCAAAACCTTTACGCTGCAGACGTATGGCCTGAAGGATATTCACAAAGCCGATCGAACCTTCGAAAGCAACGGTGTGAAAAGTCACGAGGGCTTTTTGCCCGGGTTGGGCTTTTACATCCTCAAAAACTTTTTCTTCGTAATCGACAAAAAAATCACCTTTCTTATGCGCGGGGGTAGTAACAGCGGGCATGGCATTGGCTCCAAAGAGAGTTAAACAGGCGTTGATTGATCTACAAGTGCTTGAGCAACGCCCATGCCATCAAAAATTCACTTGCATGCAATCAAGATGCAATCAAATAAACCGGGCAAAAACTTGCGGCGCGAAAATTTTCTTTATTAGCACCCAAAGCAGGAAATTCCAGCTAAGCGCGCTCGAATAAAATGCACCATATCGATTCAGAATCCGCCTTCGCGCACCTCTTTCCAGCACAACATTTTGCAATCAAGCGCAAATTCCGCATGCAATCAACCAAGCGAAATTCGGCAGATTGATTGCATAGAGAAATTTCCTTCCCTCGCTGTGGATGATCTATGAAGACTAAAATGCAACGCTGGCGCGGCAAGCTGGAGAGTGATCGTGAGCGGCCGGCGTATTTGAAAATCGCAGACATAATCGCAACGGAAATCGACGATGGCAGTCTGCAAGTGCGCGATCGGCTGCCGCCGCTGCGGGATCTGGCGGACGCCTTGGAAATGAATTACACCACCGCCGCGCGCGGTTATAACGAGGCGCGCAGGCGCGGCCTGATCGATTCTCGCCCTGGAATGGGCACGTTTGTAAAAGGCAAAACCTCGACCCTGCCACTGAGTGGCAGCAGCAGTTTTGAAATGACCATGAACCTGCCGGCCGAACCGGATTTGAGCGGGCTGTTGGAGCAGGTGCGTCATGGCGCTTTGAATGTGTTTGGCAGTTGCGATTTGTACGGGCTATTTCGCTATCAGGATTTTGGTGGCAGCGATCTGGATAAAGAAGCCGCGCAATATTGGCTGGCGCGCACCATCAAAAACACCAGTGTGGACCGGTTGCTGGTGTGCCCTGGAATTCACTCGGCGCTGGTGGGTTTGCTCAGTCTACTGGTGCGCGGCAATGGCGTGGTGTGCACGCCAAGCCTGGTTTATCCCGGTTTAAAGGCCATAGCCGCGCAATTGAATATTCCTCTGCAACCGCTGCCCGGCGGGAAGGATGGGCCGGCGGTGAAGGCGTTTGAGGATCTGTGCAAAACCGGCACGGTGCGGGCGCTCTATGTGAATCCCACCCTGCAGAATCCCACCACCTGGACGATTCCCCAGCGCCGCCGCGAAGCTCTGGCGGATGTGGCTCTGCGCTATAGCGTTCCCATCATTGAGGACGACGCCTACGCGGGGCTGCCGAAAAAGAATCCGGTGGCCTTTGCCGATCTCGCTCCAGAGATCACCTATTACATCACCGGCTTATCCAAATGTTTCGGCGCGGGTTTGCGGGTGGCGTATCTGCACGCGCCCAACAAGCGCACCTGTCAGCGGCTCGCCGGCGCCATGCGAGCACTTACGGTGATGGCGAGTCCGATTACCAATGCCTTGGCGACGGAATGGATTCTCAACGGCAGCGCCGACCATATGCTCAAGGCGATTCGCACAGAGGCGCAGGCGCGCCAGCAGATCGCCAGCCGGGTGCTGCACAATTTCGCCTACGACGCCGACCCGGATGGTTTTCATTTGTGGCTGACGCTGCCGGAGGGCAACGCCTGGAATCCGGCGAATGTGGCGGCGCACCTGCGCTCTCACGGCGTCGGCGCGGTCTCCAGTGCGGCCTTCAGTGCCGACAACAATCCTCCCAACGCCATTCGTCTATGCCTCGGTGGCTCCGCCAAACGCTATCAATGCGAGGAAGCGCTGTTGCAAGTGGCGGATATTCTTGAGCACCCGGCGCATTTGTCTTCGGTGGTGCTGTGACACCTCTCAGACCGGCAGCGCAGTTTTCACCACCGGCGACTTGAGCACAAAGGACGAGTGCACACCGCTGACGCCTTCGATGCGGGTGAGTTTCTGCAGCAGGAACTGCTGATAGGCATCCATATCGGTGACGATGACCTTGAGCAGGTAGTCCGCCGACTGGCCGGTGATCAGGTGGCATTCCATCACCTCGGGGAAACTGGCCACCGCCCGCTCGAAGGATTCCAGGCGATCCGGCGTGTGTTTATCCACGCTCAGGCTGATAAAAGACATCAGCGTAAGACCGAGTTTGCGGGCGTTGAGCAG
>JAEZGT010000069.1 GCA_023416875.1 Pseudomonadota bacterium | reverse complement strand
AGACGTTTGTATGGGGTACGCTGGGTGAAAGCCGCAATCATTTGCTCGGTTTTGCCATCGGTGAAAAGCGTGGTATTGACCACACCTGGTGCAATCGCATTAACCGAAATTCGCCGGCCTTCCAATTCTTTCGCTAGGCATCCAACAAACATGTCCTGTGCCATTTTTGTGGCGGCGTATGGGCCGTAAGTTGCGGTGCGTAGTTGGGTGATACTGGAGGATAAGGCGATAATTCTACCGCCGTCGCGCACTCGCCGGGCCGCTTCGCGCAATGTATTAAAACCGCCTTTGCCGTTGACGGCCCACATGCGGTCGAAATCCTCATCGGATAAATCGCGAATAGGGGCAATGCGCATAATTCCAGCGTTGGCGATTACTACATCAACACCGCCAAAGGCTTTTTCTGTGTCGTCAAATAATTTGCGTACCGCGGCGGGCTTGCTGACGTCGGCTTGAATCCAGATTGCACGCCCGCCAGCGGCTTCGATATCGCGCACCACAGCGGCGGCGAGGTCTTTGTTTTTCTCGCAGTTAACGGTAACGGCGTAACCATCGCTTGCTAAACGTTTGGCTGTTGCTGCGCCTATTCCGCGGGAGGAGCCTGTAACTATGGCGACTTTACCGTTTGGTTTTGCTGTAGGTGCTTCTGCTGCATTGGTGGTAGAGCTTAATCCGGCGATTAATGAAGCGCTGGCGGCGGCAGTCAGTAAGTCCCGTCGTGTTGTGCCGTTGGAGTTGGATCGGTTCATAAATGATCTCCTTTAAAAGAATGCTGAAGTAGCACGGATAGATTACGCGGCGGGTGGAAATGGCTTTTGCCACTGCCTACCAAATCATTGTCAAATCCTGCAGCGTTGTTAATTTTCCCTGCGGAACCTGTCATTCTGGACACCTATGAACACTCAGCAGAAATTGATTGAAGCCGCGCAGCTGTATGCCCGCGAGAACGCCAATGCCGACGGGCTTGCGGTCACTCCTGTGCCGGGGTTGCGCATGATGTGCGTGGATTCTCCGCGTGGAAAATTGCACTCGGTATACCGGCCATTGATTTGCCTGATTCTGCAGGGCGCAAAGCAACTATTGGTCGGAAGGCAGGAGCAGCTGTGTCTTGCAGGCCAGTCCGTTATCGTGAGTGCCGATATGCCCGTGACGGGCCAAGTGGTGCAAGCGAGCCCCGCCAAACCCTATATCGCTGTGGCGGTGGAGCTGGATATAGCCTTGTTGCGGGAATTGACCGCCGGCTTAAATGAGCTGCCATCGAGTGACATCTCCCGCTATCAAACGTTATTTCTGCAGGACACAGACGAGGCGATATTGGATTGTTGTATACGTCTGATGCGCTTGATCGGCCGGCCGGATGCAGTGTCCATCCTATTGCCGGGTTTGATAAAGGAACTTCACTACTGGTTACTCACCGGACCTCACGGACAACAACTTAGAGCCATGACCGCAGCGGACAGCCATCTGAGTCGGCTAAGCCGTGCACTGGCCATATTGCGCACCGAATATCAGCGCCGTATTGCCATCGAATATTTAGCGCGTGCAGCCTCCATGAGCCTGACCGCGTTTCATAAACATTTCAAAGACCTTACGTCGTTTACCCCTGGCCAATACCAAAAACGTCTGCGTTTGATCGAGGCTCGCCGCTTGATGTTGTACCAGGGGCTCAGCGCCAGTACCGCCGCTTATGAAGTGGGTTACGAAAGCGTGTCGCAATTTAACCGCGATTACCGTCGTATGTTCGGAGCGCCGCCGCGACGGGATGTACAAGCGGCGGGGGTTGAGCATATTTAATCCAACCTTACACCAGTTTATTTAGCCCGTTAGTCTCAAAGAATTCACCAGCACAGCGGCGGCCACAGCCCCTGCGGCCGATCTGTCCCCTAAAAATTTGTGATGCGGATCCCACGAGATGCAGCCTTGGGGATTTTTGAGTCAAAAAACGCGCATCCCCGGGATTAAAATAATTAATAGTATTTATGACCAATTCGTCACGATTTTGAATACGCGCGCTTGTTCCCTATCCCTTCCCATGGTTTATTTGCACCTGCTTGGCGGTTCCGCGATGGAGCTGCCTTGGATACTTAACCTTGCAGAGGGAGGCCTGGCTGCCCAATAAATAATTCGCTGCTTTTAAATCTACGGCATGATGGCTTTTGCAGGCCCGTTAATTAATTTTCGACCGCACCCATTTGCCTCGTGCAACGCTCACTACGCATTTTTGTTGCGCGCTTTTTCCTTGCATCGCATTTATGTGCGAATTTTAAAATCATTTTATTTTTTGCTGTTTTCTCTTTGCTGTAAATTTTCGTTTCGTCACATCTGCCTGCTCAAAAAGCTGCCCGCTTATTTTCAAAAAAGTCCCTGTCTATTTTTCTCAATGCTTAACAGCATTGTGCTGATTCCTATCTGGCGATGATTTTTTGTTGCCCAAAAATGCAAGCGGAATCGCGGTGTTCACTATTTCCGCATTCAATAATAAGAATAATCAATTCAAAAATTTGGAATTTCTACTAATTCACCTCCTTGTTGTTTCTCATGGTTTTGCATCATCGGTATTGTCTTCTCTTGGTAGGGCGGGCCGAGTGGCACTGATATGAAGAATGCCAGCTTGGTCGCGACAAAGGTCGAAGTCGGTAGCGTGGTGGCATGCACTCTGTGTTTGCAGTGGTGATTCGGCCGACTCAAAACCGGCAGTACTCAAATTGAGCCGACAGCGCGAGGGATGTACAGCTTTTGAGGTGTGCATATTTTCGCCAAAAAAATAACCCGATCTGACCGGAGAGAATCAGATGATCAATCGTTTTAGAGGGCGACTGCCGGGCCGGCTTTTGCTTGGTGCCATAACGCTCGTTTTGGGTGCGTGTGGTGGTGAAGAAGATAGCGGGGGCTCGTCCAGTTCCGGCTCTGTCTCCAGCTCATCGGGCGGTGGCGTATTTGTGCCGCCGGAGCAGCCTGCAGGTGAACCCGTGTTGGTGATGGCACTGAACGCCGGTGGCTCTGCTGCTCGGCTTGACGGTATTCAATATCAGGCGGATGCCCACTTTACCGGCGGGCAGACCTACTCCCGTGGCAGCGTGGCTATCGCTGGGGCTAGTGAGCCTGCGGTGTACCTTAGTGAACGCTACGGCGAGGCGGTCTATTCCATCCCCGTGTCCAACGGTAACTACACCGTCGTCCTAAATTTTGCTGAGACTTATCACTCGGCAGCGGGCCAGCGCGTCTTTAACGTACTTATCGAAGGGCAAAAGCGCCTAAACAACATCGACATCTTTAAGACAGTTGGCGCCAATGCGGCGCTGGCCGAACGCATCTCCGACATCAATGTTGCCGACGGTAAATTGGATATCCGCTTCGAGGCGATCACGGAAAATCCCAAGGTGTCCGGCATAGTGGTGTATCAGCAGAGCGCGGTGTTGAGCGATGCCGCCAGAGGCCAGCAAATTTTTGAGGCGCAATGCACAAGCTGCCATGCGGCTACGGCCCGTGGCCTGGGCACCAAGGCTGATGAATCCGGCCACAATTTGCAGAGTTTGATCGCCGCTACGAGCACCATGCCACCCGCCGGTCTCGAAGCTATATACGGCACCTGTGATGCGGAATGCGCCTATTACACCGCGCAATACATCGCCAGCGTTAACCCTTTCTTCGGGCGCCCCAAGCCGGGGCCCGAGCCCGAGATGGCGATGAAGTCGATCGATGCTGCTCCGCCGCTGATGGATCGGTTGAGCAAAGATGAGTACAACAACACCATCCGTGATCTGTTCGGCATTACCTCGAATCCCGCGAATGATTTTCCGCAGGATCAATCCGGCACCTTCAGCAACGATAACGCCGCATTGTCCGTTTCCAATATTCACGTGGAAATGTTCGATAAAGCCGCACAAAAAATTGCATCCGAGGTGGTGAACGCGGCAGCCAACGGCAATCGCAGCGCGATCAGCTGCGACCTTACCAATGCGAATTGCGCGCAAACGGTCATTACGCAATTGGGCCTGAAAGTGTGGCGCCGACCGATATCGAATGAAGAATCCACTTCATTGAAATCTCTTTATGACCAAGTGCAATCGGCGGCGAATGATCGTAAAACGTCTATGGCGGCACTGATTCGGGCCATGCTGTTATCGCCCAATTTTATCTTCCGCCCCGAATTCGACCGGGATGTGAATTCCAGGCAAGCACAGCCGCTGACGGCTTATGAATTGGCCTCGCGCCTGTCCTACTTCCTGTGGAGCAGCACGCCTGACGATCAATTGTTGGCAAAAGCGGCGGATGGGTCTTTGACCAACGACGCCACGCTCAAAGCTGAAGTGCGCAGAATGTTGGCGGATCCCAAGTCGGACACTCTGCTGGATAACTTTGTGTGGACCTGGTTGGGCTATGCGGATTACGGCAAACATGAAGTGGATAAAAATCAATTTCCGCAATACACCGACACCATCGCGCAGGCATTTTTAAGCGAGACCAGAGCATTCCTGCGGCACATCCTGAGAGAGAATCGGCCGATTTCCGAAATATTAAATGCCGATTACACCTTCCTGAATCAGCCGCTGGCGAATTTCTACGGCGTCCAAGGTATTTCTGGTAGTCAGATGCAGTTGTACAAATGGCCTGCAGGTTCCAAGCGCATGGGTTTATTGGGGCACGGTTCATCGCTGACTGCGCATTCGCATCCCAATAAAACCTCGCCAGTCAAACGCGGTACCTGGGTGATGGATAAATTGATGTGTGACCGTCCGCCGGAGCCACCCGGCGATGTGATTTCGCAATTTCCGGATTTGCCGGAAGGTTTGAATCCGAGGGCTGAGTCCGAATTGCATAAGGAGTCTTCGGGCATTTGTGCATCCTGCCACGCCTATGTCGATCCAATCGGTTACGGCATGGAAAATTTCAGCCCGATCGGCCAATGGCGCGACGAATATCCCAACGGCGATTATGTTGATTCATCGAGCGTGCTGCCGTCTGGCGAAAGTTTTTCCAGTTTGGTGGAGTTAGCGCAAATATTGGCGGCCAAGCACGAGGTAACTTTGTGCTCGATCAGCTATGCCATGACTTACGCCACCGGTCGCCGGTTCAACACCTTATATGAGCAGGGGCAGCCCTCGGACTATGCCGCCGTTTATGAGGTCTATCTGAAGACAAAAGAGAGTGCGCACAGCATTACTGATGTTTTCACTGAAATTGTTATGAACCCGGCGTTCCGCATGCGTCGCGGCGCAGACTCGCAATAGGAGCAAGCTAATGAGCCAGATTGAATTGAGAAGAAATAAAGCCCCTAAGCTTGGCCGTCGTTCATTTCTCGCCGGTGCTGGTGTGTGCCTGTCGCTACCTTTGTTGGAGGCGATGTTGCCCGGCGGCAAAACCGCCTTCGCGCAAAGTGCTACCCCTGGGCGAATGCTGATATTTTTCACCGGTAATGGCTGCCATATGCAGACGTTTACACCGGGTTCCGTAGGCGATTTCAGTGAGAGCTTTCGCGGCGCCACCTCGCTGAATCCTCTGCGGGATTTATGGGCGGATGTCACCACCATTAAAGGGCTGCACAACGACCCTATGCGTGGCCAAACCGGCGACCACGGCAAGGGTAGCGGTGCGTTTATGACGTGCGCCGCGGTAGAAAAAAATCGCATCAGTTCGCACACCACCATGGATGTGATTGCTGCGCGAGAAATAGCAAATCAAACGAAATTTGCCAATTTGCATCTCGGTTTGGAACAGGTGGGTTCCGGTTTTCCAGATAACGGATACTCCGCCGCTTATATGGGCAATATTTCCTGGGAAAACGCCTCCACACCCGTGCCAAAAGAAATTGACCCGCAGCGGTTGTTCAACCGAATTTTTGGCGGCGACTTGCCAGCCACTCAACCGGGAACGGGTTCCAATACGCTTGTTGCGGTCAATAAATCGATTATTGATGCGGTTCTAGCGGATGTTAATCGTCTGCACGGCAAACTCGGCGTCACGGACCGGGAAAAGCTGCAAGGCTATGTAGATGGCGTGCGTGAACTTGAGAAGAAAATTGGCGATCCCGGTCAGGCGCCAGTCTCCAGCGCTTGCACCAAACCCAATATCGGCGCCAACGGCAATTTTGCGAGAAATAGCCGCTTGATGAACGACCTGATGGTGATGGCGTTTACCTGCGATTTAACTCGGGTTATCAGCTACGCATTTTCCAATGGTATGTCCGGCAGGGTTTACAGCAACCTGGGCATCGGGGGTGGTCACCATAATATTTCCCACCATGGCGGTCGCGAGTCCAATTACGTCGAGCTCAGAGCGATTGATAAATACCACATGGAAGAGTTCGCCGACTTGTGTAAAAAGCTGAAGGCACAAGTCGACGTGCAAGGGCAATCACTGCTGGATAGTTGCATGGTGCTTTACTCGAGCGAAATTGCCGACGGTAATACCCACAGCCATTACGATCTTCCGGTTGTGCTCGTCGGTAAAGGCAACGGCAAAATTCGCCCTGGGCGCCACATCAATACCAACAGCGGAAAGATGGCGGATTTGTTTGTAGCCATGATGCAGCACGTCGGTGCGAACGTGAATTCATTCGGCAACAGCACTGGGCCGCTGAATCTTACGTAAAGCAATAAAGGAAGGGGACAGTTTTGACTGCCCTTTTTTTGTAATCAAATTTAGTCCGTTATTTTAGGTTTTATCGAAGGTGAAAGCCGAATTTAACGGTGCTGAAATTCTAGAAGCTGGAGAAAATAATGAGCGGTAATATCGGATTTGGCATCCACAAATATAAAAACGGTGCAGCATTGGCAGCTCTTACCTTGGTGCTTGCGTCTTGTGGCGGATCTCAGGCCCCAAACTCATCTAGCTCCAGTTCTTCTTCCAGTAGCTCAAGTTCATCCAGTAGCAGCTCCAGTTCCTCATCGAGTTCGTCCAGTTCAAGCTCTGGAATTGTAAACAGAGGTGAAGTGGTCATCGCGATTAATTCCGGCGGTGCCGCGACGACTTACGAGGGTGTTGAATTCAAAGCGGATCAATATTCTACTGGCGGTACCGCCCACAGCACGCAGGACAATATTGCCGGTACGACGGAAGATGCCGTTTTTCAAAGCGAGCGTTACGGTACTTTTTCCTATCAAATTCCTGTTACTCCAGGCTCGTATTCGGTGGATCTTTTGTTTGCGGAAATTTATGAAAATACCGCGGGTGCGCGCTCATTTAATGTGAAAGTTGAAAATCAAACCGTTATACGTGAGCTGGATTTATTTTCGGTAGCCGGGCACGACGGAGCCTACTCACATCAGACCGATAGTGTGACGGTGAGCGACGGCACTTTGGATGTCGGCATTGAATCCATTACAGGCAACGGCAAAATTTCCGGGCTGGTGGTGTATTCCCCTGATGGCAAACTGAATCCACCCCCGGCGGGCACCGGTGGGGTTTTGCCGGTGGTACCCAGCACTGGTTGCGGCAAACCGCGTCCTGCTAATCTGGGTACTGCTAACAGTCCACTGGCGATTACGCAATACAACGATTATTACGTGAAGCTGCCGAATAATTACGATCCCAATACGCCTTACCGATTGACATTTGTATTCCACCACAGCTCCAGTGATACCGCCGGTATTATCAGTTGGGGTGAGCGCAGCTCCGGCCTGGAGCGGCAGGGAGCATTGGATACCTCCATCATGGTTTATCCGCGTGCGCGGCAGACCAGCGGTTCGGGTTGGCGCGGTTGGGACGAGCCTATGTTTGAGCCGCTTTACAACAAGGTCACATCCGAACTTTGCGTCGACAAGAGTCGAGTGTTTGCCTTGGGCTACAGCAGCGGTGGTGATTACACCGGTTTGATCGGCTGTGAGCACGGTGACAAATTAACGGCAATAGTCCCTGTCGCCACCAAAGATGTCTCCGGCTTCCCATTAAACGTCAATCAGCGCAGCTGTAAGGATAAGGTGGCGGCCATTGTGATTCACGGCGCTAAAGACTCTGCCGTAGGTCCGCAAGGCGGTCCGGCGACGACCAATTTTTATCGCACACTTAACAAATGCAGCGCGGATTCAGACCCGGTGCAGGGTTACACCGATCCGCTGAGCAACTGTGTGAAATACCGCGGTTGCCAAGCGGGCGGAGAAGTCTTTTTCTGCAATCACAATAATCCGGAGTACAGCAATACTTACCACGGTTATCCGCCTTTTACTGCGAAAATGGCGTGGGATTATTTCAAGAGTTTTTAATAAAGCACTGAGCCGGATAAATATGAAGACCGCAACCGTGAAAAGGTCAGTTTATTGGGTTTTATCAAAATCTTTAATGACATTGATGATTTTGATGGGCCTGTTAAATGTCGCGGCTTGCGGTGGCTCGGGAGGCAAAGATTTTTCGAGCGCTTCAAGTGGCGGCTCTAGTAATTCAGATAGTTCCAGTAGTGCAAGTACAAGCAGTAGTTCCGGCAGCTCAAGTAGCTCTTCCAGCAGTTCCAGTGGGGGAGGTGACATGTCCGGTGGCGTTGCTTATGCCATGGCCAATGGTATCGCCGGCGGTCAGTTGTATGCGGAATTTTGGGCATCTGAAACAGGCTTTACACTCAATAATTCCGAGCTTGGCAATCAGCAACAGCTGAACAACATTATCGGCAAGGGCGATTTTTTCCGCTGCGTGCAATGCCATGGCTGGGATCGCCTCGGGCGTAATGGTGGATATAGCAATAGAGCGCCGACGCCTGTGCGACCGAGAGTGGCTGACGTGGATTTGGCAAAAATCAGCGAATCCATTAGCCCACAGGAATTATTTGATCGCATAAAAAACGGCGCTGAATATCGCTCGATCGATGAAAATCTCGATACCTACGATCCCAATAGTCATTATATCGTGGGCGATAAAATGCCCAATTATTCCGAGATTCTTACTGATGCTCAAGTTTGGGCTATCGTTAAATTTCTCAAAGAAGAAGCTCTTGATACCTCGGCGTTGTACGACATTGTGCTATTGGGCAACCAATATCCGCGTTCGCGTGGGTTTAGCAATTTGGGGGTCGATGGCAGCGCTCTTGCCGGTGAACGTCTGTTTTCCGAAAAATGTTCGGGCTGTCATGGCGCGGACGGGACGGCAATGCTGCTTGATAACGGATTTTATACGGTCGGCAGTTACATTCGTTCCAAACCTTACGAAGCTCAGCACATCATTAAATTTGGCCATCTCGGCAGCGTTATGCGATCGGTATTACAGGAAGCTTCGCTGCGCGATATCCAAGATCTTTTTGCGGCGATGCGTAACGTGGATAAATACCTCAATACCAAACCGGACCCACTGCCGGAACCCGAGCTGATCGATGGCGCCATGGCTTTTTTAAGGCATTGCAGCGGCTGCCACTCAGGCGGAGGCGAAGGTCCGGACCGGCCTCGCTATGGCGATGTAACGGGCGCGAGCGCAAGCCTGATCAGCGCCAAGATTCAAACCGAGCCGAATATGCGGCACCTGAAGCCTGATGATCCCGCTCAGGGAATATCCCTGGAGCTGGTGGCGGCGATTGCGGCTTTTTTAAATCGTTGAATCACGCTCCTACGCGTACCGAAAAAATAGTGATGAGCCTGGTATTAGCGGCCATGGTTTGGACAATAATAGATCTTTCAAAGCAATATGAACCACATCACGTAAAAGTTGAGCGCTATGCCCGCCTGTTGATTTAACCCGGTGCAATAACATGCTTAAATGCGGAGCACCGGGCAGCAGCTCCGGTTTTGTGAAAAGCTAAAAATAAGAACTGCATACCGCGGCAATATAAACAACTGGCAGAGCGCACCTTAATTCATCCAATCCATTTGGAGCTCGAGCCATGAAAAAAATCAATTTATCTCCCGCTATTCTCGCGCCGACTTTATTAACGGCTATGGTTGCGCTCGTGGGGTGCGGCGGCAGTGGCGGGCAGCCGTCGAGCAGCTCCTCCTCCAGTAGCTCCTCCTCCAGCAGTTCAAGCTCAAGCAATTCCTCGTCATCGAGCAGCTCTTCGTCCTCATCAAGCGCGTCCTCGTCGTCTTCGAGCAGTTCGTCTTCCGGGTCTATTCCCAGCACTGCGCAGTTGGTTTATGCCATCAACGCTGGCGGGCAAGCGGTGACCATGGGCGGGATTGAATACCGTGCCGATCGTTTCGCGTCCGGCGGTACTGCTGGTTCCACTGCCGATCCGATTACCGGCGCACCGCAGCCGTCTGTGTATCAGACCGAGCGCTACGGCACTACCACCTACAATGTTCCGGTCACCAACGCGAATTACAGCGTAAAACTGCATTTTGTTGAGATGTTTCAAACCACCGCGGGCGCGCGCCTGTTTAACGTGACCGTTGAAGGGCAGCCAGTGCTGCAGAATTTCGATTTGTTTGCGGAAGTAGGGCACGACGTCGCGCATGAAGTGCTGGTGCCGCAGGTCGCAGTGGCGGATGGGGCGCTGACCATCCAAGTCACCACAGAAATCGACAATGCAACTATTTCCGGCTTCGCCATTTTTAGCGATGACGGCGGTGAATTTGTGGCGCCGCAGGAGCCCGAATCGCCGCTGCCACCAGTCAGCGATTATTCGGCCATGGGGCCGTTTCAGGTGGTGACGGAAACCAACACCGGGCCGGATGGCTCCTACACCATCATTCGCCCCAGAACCCTGGGAGAAAATGGCTTCCTACATGCGCCCATTATTTTCGGGCCGGGAACGGG
>JAEZGT010000012.1 GCA_023416875.1 Pseudomonadota bacterium | reverse complement strand
CGGGAGGATCAGTTCTATCTCGCGCGCAACGTGCTGGCCATGTTCCGCCGTGACTATCGCCAAGTGGCCGAATTGCACGTGCTGTCCGGCTGGGTGCCAAAAGACACCGCCATAGGCGCCTTCGAAGCCGCCATCCGCACGGTGTGTGAGCCGATCTTCGCCAAGCCCATCAAAGACATCTCGTTTGGCGATGCCCTGATTACCTTGTTCCAGACCGCGCGCCGGTTTGACATGCCGGTACAGCCGCAACTGGTATTGCTGCAGAAGACACTGGTCAATATCGAGGGCCTGGGCCGTCAGCTCTACCCCGAGCTGGATCTATGGGAGACGGCGCATCCGTTCCTCGAGCGCTGGTTGAAAAAGCGCTTCCACCCAAAAACCCTGTTCAACGAATTGCGCCGCCAAGCACCCGAGTGGATGGAGACATTCCCCGAGGTGCCACATTTGGTGTTCGACACCATCAACAAGATCAACGACCTCGGCAACACCGCGCCACAGTTGCGCCAGGCGGGTGAACTGCTGCAGGATTACGCCCGCCAAAAACGCCGGCGTAGACGTAGGCGCACCATCGCCGCCCTGGCATTTGCCGGCGCCGCTTATTGGTTGTGGCCAACGCTGGCGGCAGCTCCGCTACAAGGTGTGCTGCTTGCGGCCCTAGGCGCAATCGCCCTATTGATGAGCTGACGCCGATGAAAGTGCTGTTGCAAAGGGTGACGCAAGCGCGTGTCGACGTCGCCGGAGAAGCCGTCGGGGAAATCCAGCGCGGTCTGTTGTTACTGGTGGGTATCGAACGGCATGATTCCACCGAATCGGTCGGGCGCATGGCAGATAAACTGCTCGCCTATCGGGTATTCGCGGACGCCGACGGCAAAATGAATTTGAGCGTGCGCGACATAGCAGGAGGCGTGCTTGCGGTATCGCAATTCACTCTGGCTGCAGATACACAAAAAGGCCTGCGTCCGAGTTTTTCCAAAGCGGCGCCGCCGGATCAAGCCGCGTTTCTGTTCGAGCAGTTCCTGCGCGATCTGCGCGAGCGGCACCAGCCGGTCGCAAGCGGCATATTTGCCGCAGATATGCAGGTGCACTTGGTCAACGACGGGCCGGTAACCTTCCTGCTCGAGCTATGATCACGGGATTGCTGCGCGCCACCTCTGAGGTGCGCCGAATCATTTACACAATACCAACGACATTAACATGAGGACTTTGCATGGAACCCTTTTCCGCAACAATTATCACCTTCGGCGTCATCCTGCTGGTGTTCAGCTGGTTTTATCTGATGTTTATTTCCTTCGAGGAAGATTTTAACTGGGGCCTGTGCACGGTATTTCTGCCGCCGTTGTCGTACCTGTTTGCCTGTTTCAATTGGGCAAAAACCAAAGAGGTCCTCGGCCTCGCCATTCTCGGTTGGGTTCTGATCATTGTGGGTTTGTAACCGCCAACAGATCCACCACCCGTCCAAACTTCCGCTACACTGAAGTCAAAACGCTCCTCGCCGCGATAATTCTCCGGCAGGAGCCTGCTGACGACCATCGCCAAAATAGCATTATCAAAATAATAGTCAGTGCTTTTATTTGAAAAGTGCATAACTTGCGCTCTAGTGACAACCATCCCATTCCTTGGGACAGCTTTTCTTCGTGATCCTGCGGACTGATAGGAAGATCGAATGAACCACGAAAACAAACCGCCAAATGAAGACCTGTATCGCGACAAACTGATCGAATTGTTACAGGCGAAAATGATGCGCGAAACGCCGGACTTTATGGAGCGTGATGCGCATCCAAAACAACACGGCTTGGTCAAAGCCACCTTCACAGTGGCGGAAGATTTGCCGGACAATTTCCAACACGGTGTTTTTATTCCAGGAAAGAGCTACTCAGCATGGGTGCGCTTTTCCAATCAAAATGCACCGCGACAAGCCGATACCAAAAAAGATATTCGCGGCGCCGCCATCAAATTGATGAATGTGCCTGGCACCAAGCTGGAAACGTACGATGGCAACAGCACCAGTCAGGATTTTATTGCGATTTCCACTCCCGTCTTTGTGACTCATGATGTGGAAGAATTTTTTTATCTGATCAAAGCCCTAGTCAAAGGGAAGATGGCCCTGCTATGGCACTTTCTATTTCATCCTCGCTCGCTGCTCAATTTATTCCGCTCTAATAAAAATTATGCAAGTCCACTGCAAACGCGCTACTGGAGCGCCACACCTTATAAATTAGGAGCACAACAGATCGTCAAATATTCGCTGATTCCGCACGCCGGGGTGGTCAATCGAATTCCGCCGAACGCAGGTCCGGATTTTTTGCGCGAAACCATGGTGAAGCAGCTCGGGGAACACGACTACGGTTTCGATTTTTGCGTGCAACTGCAGACTGACGCGGATCTTATGCCGGTGGAAGATCCGGGCAGGAACTGGCCGGAAACTGTTTCACCTTTTGTTAAGGTGGCGACTCTGACAATTCCGCGGCAATCTTTCGACACGCCGACGCAAAATGCGTACGGCATCGATATGTCGTTCAACCCCTGGCACAGTTTAGCCGCCCACCAACCATTGGGGGGAATCAACCGCGCGCGCCGCGTGGTTTATAACGAGATCTCCAACTTTCGCCACAATCATAACGGTCAGGTTCGCAGCGAACCGACCAATTATGATATCCCCGCGCCCTTACAAATAGACACGCAGAATTCTGCAAGGCAGGAATAAGGCACCATGTCGAATATTGCAGGCAAAGCCTATGCGATGAATGTCATTACGCCCATAGGGAGATGGCGGGTTATTTGCAATTTAATAATTTTTTTCTTGGTAAAGACCCGCTTTATGGCAAAGCGGCTCGATGGACTGAAAACCCTGTCACTGATCCACTATGCGCGCTGGGTAATTATCCGGCCAAGTCAATTCCCACGACTTTCAGAAGATCAACCTAAAGAAAAATTAGAATATGCTTACATGCTGTTTTTCAGCAATTTCAACGGCAGCTGGACACAATATGTGGATTCGTTCCACATGGCGATTCCGGGCGGCCTCGATTTGTTATGGAAGAAAAATATTCGCTACCCTAAATCCGTGCCGCTGCAACCCTTTCACAGTTACATAGTGCACAATCAGATTTGGACTGAACATTATTACAACCCCTATCCGCTGGCCTCCGCCAATGACGTCAAAGCGGCCGTCGCATTAAAACCGGCGCTCTGCGAATTTGTTCAGGAAAGTGAAAACTTGTCCGACGAAGAATTTTCCCGACAATATAAAGCCTTTCTTTTTGCCAACCAGGCCTATCTCGGCAAAATGGCACCGGCGCCAGTCGTCAGCCTCGCCAATCAGGCCACTCATGAACGTCGCCGCCTCAATGAACTTTACGGTCGCCTCGATCATGATCAGCCCAAGGGATAAGCCTATGATGGTTAATACTGTTGAACCAACGCCGTTGACGCTGCTCTGCCCAATCAAAAACGGCGCTGTTGGCGAGCAGAGCTATGCCTCGATCACACGGGAACATCTGCAGTCTCTCGAAGCGCATGATCGCAGCCCTATGGCAGCGGTGCCCAATACCTTTCTCTGCCGCTTTTTCATTTTGAATGATGTGTTCTACGAGGGATCACCAGCAGAAGAAGATCATTTGCAATCCAAATATTTGACATTTTGTTGCAATTTTCACGGCGACACTGAAACTTACTTGCGCGGCTTCTGGCAACACGCCGAAAAAGCCATCCGTGAAATCTGGCGCTACTGCGTTGCATTTGAAGAAGTGCATGATGCCGATTCGTTTATTTCTTACATCAACAAATGCACACTCAAAACCACTTATTATTTCAACGGTTCCACAGGCGTTCCGCTCGCAGAGCAATTAAAAGCTCTATATTTGAAGCAGGAATTTTCCCAGTTCGCCTGCGACACCCAAGGACACAGTCCGCAACAACTGCGCGCGGCTTTTCGCCATTTTGTCGCGCGCACGCAACCGGACAATCTGGTAGAGCCAACGTGGCGACCAGGCCAGAATTTCCTTAATTAAGCAACGAGCCGCGTATGAATTCGCATTACATCGACCTCGATGATATCCAGGGCAATATCGTCAAAGCTTACGGGCGTTTTGGTTATCCGGTCGCGCGTTATATTTTTTTTCAATTTCACGATATGGATGCCGGCCGCGCATTTATTCGCTCACTGTTACCGCTGATCACCACCAGCCGCCCCTGGTTTGCCGATACTAAATTGCCAGCCGCCACCACCAATATTGCATTCACTTATCAGGGGCTCAAACAGCTCGGCCTGCCGATCAAATCGTTGCACAGTTTTCCCGAAGAATTCAGCATGGGCATGAAAGCGCGCGGGGAAATCCTCGGTGATGATAATGAAAGCTCTCCCGAGCATTGGGATCCGGTGTGGCGCAACGACAAGCGCGTGAACATGTTTATGTCCATCAATGGGCAAAACCTGGCGGCATTGGAGGCGCGCTATCAGGAAGTTCAGGATCTGCTCGGACTGCACACGGGCAAAGTCGAACAACTGCGCGGACATAGAGGTGAGCAGGGCGACGACATGGCATACCAGGAAGCCGCAGCTGTGTTGATTGACGGCAAGATCACAGCCAAAGAGCACTTCGGCTATACCGATGGTATTTCGGATCCGTATTTCAAAGGCAGCGGCAGCAATCCTATTAATCTGATCGGAGGCGGTAAGCCGACCCGCCAGGACCCGGCGACAGAAGAGGGCTGGGCACCGCTGGAAACCGGGGAATTTATTCTCGGTTATCGCGATGAAACCCAGGAGTTGCCCACAGCGCCCGTGCCGCGCCTTCTGTCCTACAACGGCACTTTTATGGTGTACCGCAAACTGCATGAGAACGTCGGCTCGTTCAACCAGTACATTGAGCAGATTGGAAAGGACTTTCCCGGCGGCGCCGAGGCGGTGGTGGCGAAAATGTCCGGTCGCTGGCGCAATGGTGCACCCACCGTTTTATTTCCCACCCAGGCCGAGGCCGACGCCTTTATTGAAGAATTGGATAAAGCGCGAGAGGCCGCAAAAGTGGCCACAACTCCGGTGGAGAAAGCCAATGCGCTGGCGCATCTCAATACTCTGCGCAAACGCCTGACCGGCTTTAATTTCAACCAGGATATCGGCGGCGGACGCTGCCCTATGGGCTCTCACATCCGCCGCACCAACCCCCGTGGCTGCCTGGAGTATGGCGTCGCCAACGCCTACAGCACTCCCGGTGCCCTCGACAATCGACGGCGGCTTCTGCGCCGCGGCTTGCCCTACGGCAAGGTGGTTGACCGCACATCGGACGCGGGCGAGCACGGCATTATCTTTATGGCGATCGGGACCAGCATTGAGCGGCAGTTCGAGTTCGTGCAACAGCAATGGATCAACTACGGCAACGACTTCAAGCTCGCCAATCAGAGAGACCCTCTTCTAGGCAATCACGATGGCCACGGCGACTTTATGATCGAAGGCAGCAGCCCCGAAAACCCGCCGTTCTTCTGCGCGCGCCTGCCACGTTTTGTCACCACTCGCGGGGGCGAGTATTTCTTTATTCCCAGCCTCACCGCTATCCGCATGATCGCGGACAATCTCATCGATCCCACCTGACATCGGCGCCACAGCAGTGGTGCCTGTGGCATACTCCGCCGCTCTTTTTGCCCCACCCATCAGAGTCGCATAACAATGTTTGCCTATTTCGAAAGGCTTCTGAATCCCTTTCCGGACACCCAACCGCAACAACCACCTAATACTTTCGTCGCCTTCTGCTACCACTACGCCAGAGGCAGCTTTCGCTATTTGGCATTGATGGCGGTGCTGACCGCGTGCGTCGCCACCATCGAGGTGTAGCTGTTCGGCTTTCTCGGTCAATTGGTGGACTGGCTGACAACTTATCAGCCCGACCAGTTGCTGCAGGAAGTCGGACCGCAGATGGTGTGGATGGCGATTCTGGTCGTTGTTGGACTGCCTCTCACTATTTTCTTCCACGCCGCCATCATTCATCAGACCCTGCTGGGCAATTTCCCCATGCGCATCCGCTGGCAGGGTCACCGCTACCTGCTCGGCCAGAGCTTAAGTTTTTATCAGGATGAATTCGCCGGCAGAGTCGCGACCAAATTGATGCAAACAGCACTGGCAGTGCGCGAAACGCTGATGAAACTTCTGGACGTGTTTTTGTACAGCATCGTTTTCTTCATCGGCACACTGGTAATGACTGGCTCGATGGATTGGCGGCTGATGTTGCCGTTTATCGTCTGGCTGGTGTGCTATCTCGGCACCTTGTTCTATTTCATTCCGCGCCTGCAGGAGATCGCACAAGTACAGGCGGATGCACGCTCAGAGATGACCGGTCGGATCGTCGACACTTACACCAATATCACCACGATCAAACTGTTTTCCCATTCGCGCCGGGAAGCGGAATACGTGCGCACCAGCATGGCCGACTTTCTGCAAACGGTGCATCCGCAAATGCGCTTGGTCACCCAGTTTGTCACCTCGGTGTGGACGCTGAACGCGCTGCTGATCTTCGGCGTCTGCGCCACCGCTCTTACCCTCTGGAGCCATAGCAGCGTCAGCACCGGCGCCATAGCAGCGGCCGTGGGTGTGGTGATGCGGCTTTACGGGATGTCGCAATGGGTGATGTGGGAAGTGTCGGGATTGTTTGAAAACATCGGCACGGTGCATGACGGCATGCAGACGCTGGCGCGCTCCCGCGAAGTCAAGGACTCGCCAGGCGCCCAGCCGTTGCAGATTACCCACGGCGGCATCGAGTTTCGTGATGTCACTTTTCATTACGGTAAAGGCAGCGGGGTCATCGACCATTTCAATCTCACCATCAAACCCGGGGAGAAAGTGGGCTTGGTAGGCCGCTCGGGGGCCGGTAAAAGCACGCTGGTGAATCTTCTGCTGCGTTTCTTTGATGTGGAGGCCGGTCAGATACTCATCGACGGGCAAAATGTCGCCGAGATTCAACAAGAATCCCTGCGCGGCGGAATTGGCATGGTCACCCAGGACACTTCGCTGCTGCACCGCTCAGTGCGCGACAACCTGCTCTACGGCAGGCCCGACGCCAGCGACGAGGAAATACGCCGGGCGGTCCATCAGGCCAAGGCGGAGGAGTTTCTTGAGACGCTTGTCGATCACAAGGGACGAAGCGGATACGAGGCTCACGTCGGCGAGCGCGGCGTGAAGCTTTCCGGCGGCCAGCGCCAGCGCATCGCCATTGCAAGAGTGCTACTGAAAAACGCCCCTATATTGATTCTCGATGAAGCCACCTCTGCCCTCGACTCAGAAGTAGAAGCGGCTATTCAAGAAAATCTTAATGAGTTGATGGCCGACAAAACCGTCATTGCGATCGCTCACCGGCTATCCACCATCGCTGCAATGGATCGTTTGGTGGTACTTGATAACGGCAGCATTGTGGAGCAGGGCACTCACCAGGAGCTACTGGCGCGCAACGGCTTGTATGCACAGCTCTGGGCACACCAGTCCGGGGGATTTTTAGGTTAAGGGAGATTGCCACTGCATGCAGTGGCGAAGTCTATCGGGCGGGACGATCCGTAATTAACGTCGAGGGCGCTTGCGCTCAAGATCCTCAATACGGATGGCTCGTTTCTGCATACCTTGATGGTTCGTATTCAGAAAGAAACTGCCAATAATCAGAGCCAAGCCCAAAATCAACAGTGCATTGACCATAACAACCTCACAGCGCATTTTTATTGTTGAAATGCCCCCAACCGCGTCAGCCCGGAACGGGACACAGGTCGCACCATAAGGGGCGACCTGTTCTAAGGTTGGGCGTATTCGCCGGAAATTGCAAGGGGAATTAAGGTGACAGGGTCAGCAAATTCGCGACCCTGGAGGACCAATTATCAACCATTAAGCTTGGTGTTTTTGGCTCGCTTGCGCTCGTTTTCAGTGAGCAATTTTTTGCGCAGGCGGATGTGATTTGGTGTTACCTCTACCAGCTCGTCATCCTCAATGAACTCCAGCGCCTGCTCCAGCGAATGACGGATCGGCGGTGTCAACGTCAGCGCCTCATCGGTACCGGCCGCACGGATGTTGGTCAACTGCTTCGCCTTGGTCGGATTGACCACCAAATCATTGTCGCGGGAGTGAATGCCGACGATCTTGCCTTCGTATATTTCCTCGCCGTGGCCGAGAAACAAACGCCCACGCTCCTGCAGGCCGAAGAGACCGTACGCCAGGGTTTTGCCTCTTACCATGGAGACCAGCACACCATTCTTACGGCCCGCCATTTCACCACCCTTCACCGGGCCATAATGATCAAAGATGCTGGTCATGATGCCGGAGCCGGAGGTGAGTGTCAGAAAGTGGCCGCGAAAGCCGATCAGGCCGCGGGAGGGGATCAGGAATTCCAGCTTAACCCGACCTTTTCCGTCCGGTTCCATATTTGTGAGCTCTCCGCGGCGCAAACCGAGCTCTTCCATGATGGAGCCCTGATGATGCTCTTCCACGTCGATGACCAACTGCTCATATGGCTCATGTACTTCGCCATCAACGATTTTCTGAATAACTTCGGGGCGTGACACACCCAGCTCAAAACCTTCGCGACGCATATTCTCGATCAGTACCGACAGATGCAATTCACCGCGGCCCGAAACAACGAATTTATCGGGGCTGTCACCCTGACGTACGCGCAGTGCCACGTTGTGAATCAGCTCCTGCTCCAGACGCTCTTTAATATTGCGGGAGGTGACATATTTGCCGTCCAGGCCGGCAAACGGTGAGTCATTGACCTGAAAAGTCATGCTCACAGTGGGCTCATCCACAGAGAGCGGCGGCAGCGCCTCGACTTTTTCTGGAGCACACAAGGTGTCCGAAATACCCAGCTTATCAACCCCGGTGATGCACACGATGTCACCCGCAGAGGCCTTCTGAGTTTCCACTCGATCAAGGCCGTGGAATCCCATAACCTGCAAAATCTTGCCGCGACGCTGTTTGCCTTCGCGGTCCACCACAACGATCGGCTGATTAGGACCGACACTACCTCTGGCGATGCGCCCAATACCGATGACGCCGACATAGCTGCTGTAATCCAGTGCGGAAATCTGCATCTGAAAGGGGCCGTCGAGATCCACCTTCGGCGCCTTCACCTTGTTGACAATCATTTCAAACAAGGGGGTCATGTCGCTTGCCATCGCATTTGGATCGAGGCCCGCGATGCCGTTGAGTGCAGAGGTATAAACGATAGGGAAGTCGAGTTGCTCGTCGGTGGCGCCGAGGCGGTCAAACAGATCGAAAACCTGATCGATAACCCAGTCGGGGCGCGCACCCGGGCGGTCAATTTTGTTTACCACCACAATTGGATTCAGACCGTTTTCAAACGCTTTACTGGTGACAAAACGGGTCTGCGGCATAGGGCCCGCCACCGCATCCACCAAAAGACAGACACTGTCCACCATCGACAGCACGCGCTCTACCTCACCACCGAAATCGGCGTGGCCAGGAGTATCCACAATATTGATCCGGTAGTTGTTCCATTTAATAGCGGTGTTTTTGGCAAGAATGGTAATTCCCCGCTCCCGCTCCTGATCGTTGGAATCCATGATACGTTCGGCGCTCAGGTCTTTGCGGTCCAGAGTACCGGACTGCTGCAGAAGCTTGTCCACCAGGGTGGTTTTGCCATGGTCAACGTGGGCAATAATGGCAATATTGCGCAGATTATCTATCACTGGGGGAGAACCTCTAAGAATGGCGGGGCGCGCGGAAGGCGCGCATTATAGCGATACGGATTTACCAGCGATAGCGCCCGGAAGTGCTACAGTTATCAATAACTGTCGTAGGCAATTGACGTGGTTTGACTTTGCTGGCAATTCGCAGAATACTTGCTGCGGCGCTGGACGACGCCAAGTCGTCACCTCCTACAACATGACACGGCATTATTTTGGCAATCAAAAAAGTCGGGTTTTATTGAACAATAACAATGCGTTAGGCCGCTGGAAAATTCCCTGGAGACTATCTGGTATGAAGAAGCTATTGCTTTTAGGTTTGTCCACTTTTGCCATATCCGCCCACGCCTGGGAACCGAGTTATTACGCCGGCGCAGGTTTCTCTCCTTGGAAAGTTAATTCGCAAACCACTTTTCTGGATTACAGCGTTCAGACCCTTGAGGGTTTCGCGGGCATTGTTCTGTTCCCACATATCTCTTTGGAAGTCAGAGCCGGGGCCGGCGTCAATGAAGGCCGCGAAAGCTACTATTACGTAGAACAGGAAACCGACCCAGTTACCAATGAAACGGTTGATGCGCTCTTCCACACTACGGCCACAGCCGAAGTAAAATATTTTGCCAGCGCCTATTTCCGTCCTTTTATCAGCAACGACAGAGCCA
>JAEZGT010000401.1 GCA_023416875.1 Pseudomonadota bacterium | reverse complement strand
TGGTGGTGCTGATCAACGAGGGCTCCGCGTCCGCATCGGAGATCGTCGCCGGTGCCTTGCAGGATCACCGCCGCGCATTGGTTATGGGCACCCGCAGTTTCGGTAAAGGCTCCGTGCAGACCGTCATCCCGATTACCGACGAAAAAGCCGTCAAACTCACCACCGCCCTGTATTTCACCCCCAATGGGCGCTCGATTCAGGCACAGGGGATAGAGCCGGATCTGGTGATCGAACGCGCCGAACTGACTGCTATCAAAGGTCGCGGTCGCATTACGGAAGCCCAGCTTGCGGGGCACCTGGACAATGCCAAGGGCGGCAAGGAGATCAAGAGCAAAGAGCGCGACGACGAGCGCAACGAGCTGCTGGACGATCTGCAAGGTAAAGACAATCAACTCTATGAAGCCTTGAACATGCTCAAAGGCCTCACTTTCTTTAAGCAAACTCCCGCCCTCAAAGCCGCAGCCACTGCCGCAAAAGCTGAATAAGTGCGGAGATTGCTCGCGCCCACCCTTTGTGGGCTCCTATGCGTTGGGGTCCTCACGATTTTCTGCCATCTGCGCCAGCACTTGAGCGAGCCGCCCCCAATGGCGTCGACGGGGAGCCAAACCGCGTTATTTGCCACGGTAAAGCCGGCATTCAGCCCTCTGCCCGAACCCGCATTACCGATTCCAGCAATCGCTATCATCATCGACGACTTGGGAGAGCAATGGCAGACAGGCAAAAGAACCCTCGAACTGCCCGGCGATATTACTCTGGCCATACTGCCCTTCAGCACCCACGGTCGCAGGCTGGCGGAAATCGCGCTGCAGCAGAGCAGGGAGGTGATGTTGCATGCGCCGATGGAACCCTTATCCCATCCCGCTTGGCACGGCGGTTTGACCCGCAGCATGCCGGAAGCCGAACTGCGGCGGGAGCTCCGCAGGATGCTGGATGCGCTGCCACAGATTCGCGGTGTGAACAATCACATGGGCAGTGCGCTGACGCAGGAGCGTGAAGCCATGAATTGGGTAATGGCGGAGCTGGCGCCACGCGGTCTCTACTTTATCGACAGCCGCACAACGCCAGGGAGCCAAGCGCTGGGCGCCGCTCAACGGCATGCCCTACCCAGTGCCCGCCGCGATATATTTCTCGACAATGTCCGGACACAGGAAGCAATCGGACAACAGTTCCAAGCCTTGCTACGGCTGGCCCGCGCGCGCGGCCAAGCCATCGCCATAGGTCACCCTTATCCCGAAACTCTGAGTTTTCTGGAGCAGGCTTTGGTCGATTTAAAGGGCGTTCGCCTTGTGCCGGTATCTCATCTGTTAAGCGCTCCTTCGGAAGCCCAGGCCAAACGGGACACCGTCATTCACCACCCGATTCCCTCTTTATCAGCGGATAGCCACCAAGGGTCGGTTGGGCGTCCTACCAAATCGATCTAAAAACCGGAACGATTTGTGACAAATCGCTCGCTGCCATCCCATTTCATCTGTGTTAATGTCCTTCGACGCCCCTTCTGGGTGACCAACAAAAATGGATTGATCAGAGGACTGGCGCGGCGCACGCTGACGTACAGGGCTCGAAATGACTCAGGGATTCCGATTGACCTAGCTGACGAGAGGATTTGCAAATGAACAGAACCGGCGAAAAATGTGCGTTGCCACCCCGCAACTCACGTTTCTTCAAGCGCGACGGTTATTTCTACTATTCGACCCGGGAGGGTATTGATATAGGACCGTTCGATAGCTTGCACGAGGCCGAGACTGGCGCGAGCGCATTCATTGATTTTGTCCTCCACGCCGAGCCTCACGTGATGGCTTGTCTAAACCGCTACCACCGAGCGGCCTGACAGCCCACTTTCGCTGGACGGTTTCCGTCCAGCGTCCCTTCCAAGTCCTTTATTCTGCTAGCCCACGAAACGCTTCAGACAAACTACCTAGGCCTCTACAGACGCACTTCTATTCCCCGATCCCGCATATACGCCTTGGCTTGCGGAACGGAATATTCGCCGAAGTGAAAAATACTCGCCGCCAAAACGGCGTCCGCACCGCCTTTGGTGACGCCCTCCACCAGATGCTGCAGGTTGCCGACACCACCTGAGGCGATAACGGGCACAGGCACCGCATCGGCGATCGCGCGGGTGACACCGAGATCAAATCCGTTTTTGGTGCCGTCGCGGTCCATGCTGGTCAACAGAATTTCGCCCGCGCCGTTGTTGACCATTCGCACCGCCCACTCAACGGCATCTATGTCAGTGGGTTTACGACCGCCGTGGGTGAAGATCTCCCAACGCGGCATTTCCCCCTCAGCACTGACTTTTTTTGCGTCTATAGCGACAACGATGCACTGGGAACCAAAACGCGCGGCTGCTTCGGCGACAAAATCAGGGTTTTTTACAGCGGCGGAATTGATGCTGACTTTGTCCGCGCCGGCGTTGAGCATGCGGCGAATATCGTCCAGCGTACGGATGCCTCCGCCGACGGTTAACGGGATAAACACTTCTGCGGCGATCGCTTCCACCGTGTGCACAGTAGTATCGCGCGCTTCATGAGTGGCAGTGATATCGAGAAAGGTGATTTCGTCGGCGCCCTGCTGGTTGTATTTTTTCGAGACTTCCACCGGGTCGCCTGCATCGCGGATATCGACAAACTGCACGCCCTTAACCACGCGGCCATTGTCGACGTCGAGACAGGGAATTAAGCGTTTTGCCAGCGCCATGGAATTCTCCTTTTACGCCTGGTCGCAGAGTTGCTGCGCCGCCGCCAAATCGAGTGTGCCTTCGTAAATTGCCCGGCCGGTAATTGCGCCGCAAATGCCGGCACCCTCATGGGCGCGGGCGAGGAGGGACTTGATATCGTCGAGATTGGTGATGCCGCCTGACGCGATGATCGGCAGGCTCGATGCTTTAGCCATGGCTACCGTCGCTTCCACGTTGACACCCTGCATCATGCCGTCGCGATCAATATCGGTGTAAACGATGGAGCTGACGCCGTCGGCTTCAAACCGTTTGGCCAATTCGGTGGCTTTGACCGATGACACTTCGGCCCAGCCGTCGGTGGCGACAAAGCCGTTTTTTGCATCCAGGCCGACGATGATGGTGCCCGGAAATTCGCGGCACATGTCGGTCACGAACTGCGGTTCTTTCACCGCCTTGGTGCCGATGATGACGTAACTGACACCGGCTTCCAGATAATGGCGAATGGTTTCCGCCGAGCGGATACCGCCGCCGATCTGAATCGGCAGTTCAGGAAAGGCTTTGGCAATCGCGGTGACCACCTCGCCATTGACTGGCTTACCCGCGAAAGCGCCATTGAGATCGACCAGATGCAGGCGGCGCGCGCCCTGTTCCACCCACTGACGGGCGACGGCGACGGGGTCGCTCGAGAATACGGTGGAGTCTTCCATAACGCCTTTGCGCAGGCGCACGCACTGGCCGTCTTTGAGGTCGATGGCGGGGATGATTTGCATGGAGAGGATCTCTATCTCAGGGCTGGCCGTTCCAGCCAACAAAATTTTTCAGCAATTGCAGACCGTGTTCGGCGCTTTTTTCCGGGTGAAATTGTGCAGCGAACACGTTTCCGCGGGCGAGTGCGGCACTGAAGTCGATGCCGTAATGGCAGGTGCCGGCAACCACGTCCGCAGCGCGGGATTGCACGCAATAGCTGTGCACGAAGTAAAACCGGCTGTTATCGGGGATGCTGTGCCACAGCGGGTGGTTCAGGGTTTGGCGCACCTGGTTCCAGCCCATATGCGGCACCTTGAGGCGCTCTTCAGTGTTTGCCTGCGCCGCTTGGAATTCCGCGCTGTTGGCAAAGCCTTTCACCTCTCCGGCGAAGTGGCCGAGGCAAGGGACACCGCCGTTTTCTTCGCTACGCTCCATCAACGCCTGAAGACCGACACAGATGGCGAGCAGCGGTTTGCCGGAGGCAATGGTATCGGCGATGGCTTTATCGACGTTCAGCCGGCGGATCTCCGCCATACAGTCGCGGATCGCACCGACTCCGGGAAACAGCACCCGATCCGCCTCGAGCACCTTGGCAACATCCGAAGTCACTTCGATCCGCGCATCGGGCGCCACATGCTGCAGGGCGCTGGCGACGGAATGGAGGTTGCCCATGCCGTAATCGATGACCGCTATGCGTGTGCTCATAAAACTTACAGCGTCCCTTTGGTGGAGGGCATGACATCACCCAAGCGTTCGTCGCGCTCGAGCGCCATGCGCAAGGCACGTCCGAATGCTTTATAGACAGTCTCAATCTGGTGGTGCGCGTTGTGCCCGCGCAAGCAGTCGATGTGCAGGGTCACTTGGGCGTGGTTGACGAAGCCCTGAAAAAATTCATAAAACAGCTCGGTATCAAAGGTGCCGATGCGTTTTTGCGTAAAAGGTACGTTCATCACCAGACCGGGACGACCGGAGAAGTCGATTACCACGCGGGAAAGCGCCTCATCGAGCGGCACATAAGCGTGGCCGTATCGGCGTATGCCTTTCTTGCTGCCGAGCGCCTTGTTCACTGCCTGACCGATGGTGATACCCACGTCTTCTACAGTGTGATGATCGTCGATGTGGTTGTCGCCTTTGCAGGTGACATCAAGATCAATCATGCCGTGACGGGCGATCTGATCCATCATGTGTTCGAGAAATGGTACCCCGGTATTGAAGATACCTTTACCGGTGCCGTCGAGATCAACACTGACGGAGATCTGGGTCTCCAACGTGTCCCGATTGATGGATGCCTTACGTTCGGCCATACTGTGCGCCCTTTTTGAAAGAGGCCGGGATTATAGCCACATCGGCGTGAATTCACGAGCCGCATCTGTGCTTCCAGGGACCTCCATGACATTCGGCCGCACACAGAAAATCCTCCTCACACTCTTCGGTCTGGGCACGCTCGGCGTGCTGCTTCTCGCAGTGCTTTGGCTCACCTCGCCCAATCAGCTCGGTCGCGCTGCTTTTGCCGCCACCGGCCTGCCGGAGCGGACACTGGCGGAGGCTCAGGCCTTGGCACTCCAGCAGAACAAACCGCTGCTGCTCGACTTCTCCGCCTATTGGTGCAGCGTCTGCCGCAAACTTGATCGCACCGTGATGATCGACGAACGCGTGAAAGCGCGGATCGAGGAAAAATACGTATTTGTACGCCTGGATTCCGAGCACCCCGACACGCGCCCATTGATGAGCAACTATGGCATCTACGGCTTTCCAACCTTGCTCGTCGCCCACCCGGATGGTAGCCCCATTCGTTTTATTCCTCTGGCGTTTGAGCCGGAGCAATTTCTCCAGAGCCTGTAAGTGCGCGCGGAACAGGACTGCCTCGCCCGGGCGGACGCCGCACCCGCCAACTATCCGCCTGCCCTGCGCATTGCCCTGCTGGGCTATCGCAGCCACCCCCATGTGGGAGGCCAGGGCATTTACCTGAAATATTTGAGCCGCGCCCTACTGCAACTGGGGCATAAAGTGGATGTATTGTCCGGCCCGCCGTATCCAGAACTGGATGCGGGAGTGCGGCTGGTGAAAATTCCCAGCCTCGATCTTTACGCCACCCCAAACCATATCCGCGCCCTGCGCTGGCGCCATCTGCGCTCTTTCAGCGATCTAATCGAGTGGTGGTCCATGGCCACCGGCGGATTTGCCGAGCCCTACACTTTTGGTCGGCGGGTAGCGCGCTATCTACGCGAACACCGCGATGACTACGATGTGGTCCACGACAACCAGAGCCTGTGTTACGGCCTGCTCCAACTCCAGCGCGTGGGGCTGCCGGTTGTCGCCACTGTGCATCACCCCATTACCCGCGACCGCGATCTGGCTCTGCAGGAGGCTAGCGGTTGGGGACACCGACTGTTGATCCGCCGCTGGTACAGCTTTCTCAAGATGCAGGAAAAGGTGGTGCGCGAGCTGAATCACGTGGTGACCGTGTCCGAATGCTCCCGTCGCGATATAGCGGTGGAATTTGGCCGCGCCGAGGCTCGCACCGACGTGATCGGCAATGGCGTGGACACGGATCTGTTCCGGCCACACCCCGACATCAGCCGCGAGCCCGGTCGCATCATCACCACTACCTCATCGGATCAGCCGCTAAAAGGCTTTGGTATTTTGCTGGAAGCGTTGCAACAGGTGCGGGCACAGCGGCCGGACGCGCATTTGGTGGTGATTGGCAAATTGCAACCAGACGGGCGCAACCAGCGACTGTTGCGGCAGCTTGGGCTGGAAGGCTGCGTGAGCTTTCGCAGCGGCATCAGCGATATGGAACTAGTGCACGAATATGCGCGGGCGAGCGTGGCGGTTTGCCCCTCGCTCTACGAAGGGTTCGGTTTGCCGGCGGCGGAAGCCATGAGTTGCGGCGTACCGCTGGTGAGCAGCGCCGGCGGCGCACTGCCGGAGGTAGTGGGAGATGCGGGAATCCTCGTGCCGGCGGGTGATGCAACGGCGCTGGCGGAGGGTATCGCGAAGGTGCTGGGCAATCGCGTGCTGGCGCAAGCTTTGATGCAGATGGGGCGCCAGCGCATTGTGCGGGAATTCTGTTGGAATCGGGTCGCCACTCGCCTTACCGACTATTACTGGCAAGATGTATTGCCTCTCAGTCGTCGAGCCGTGAGCGCCTGAACCCATGCAAACCATTCGCCTCGACAGCTTGCGGCTGCAGCCGCATCACCGCGTCCTGGACCTAGGCTGCGGCGAAGGCCGCCATGCCCTGGCCGCCCACTGGTTTGGTGCGGCGCAGCATGTGGTGGGGGTGGATGTGAGTCAGCGCGATGTGGCGACGGCGCGCAGTCGGCGCACGGATTTTGTGCAGCATGATCCGCACAAACATCTGCACATCTTCGTCAGCGATGGCCTCAAATTACCGTTCGCCGATGGCAGTTTTGATGTGGTGATCTGTTCCGAAGTACTGGAGCACATTCCGGACTACCAAGGCATGTTGGCGGAAGCCAAGCGGGTATTGAAGGGTAGAGGCATCTTGGCGATAAGCGTTCCACGCGCTTGGCCGGAGCGAATCTGCTGGTGGTTGAGCCGCGCCTATCACCAAGTGGAAGGCGGTCATATCCGTATTTTTCAGGCGGCCGCTCTGCGCAACGAAATTGAAAAACTGGGTTTTCGCAGCGTCCTGCATCACGGCGCCCACGCCTTGCATGTGCCTTATTGGTGGCTGCGCTGCCTGTTCTGGAATCGCGGCGCTGATTTTGCACCGGTGCGCTACTACCATCGGCTGCTGGTATGGGATCTGCTCCGCCAGCCGCGCCTGACCCGTATTCTCGACACTGTGCTCAATCCGTTCATGGGCAAGAGCGTGGTGTTTTATTTCATCAAGGATTCGACGTGACCGCCTCTACGCTAACCTCCGCTGTTGCCGTTTTACCGGCAGACCTGCAAGCCACCACCAACTATATTCTGGCCAATCAGTTGGCGGACGGCGCCATTCCCTGGTACGTGGGCGGCAAGCTCGATCCCTGGGATCACACCGAAGCGGCGATGGCCCTCAGCATTGCCGGTGAATATCGGGCGGCGGAGCGCGCTTATTACTGGTTGGCGCAGCAGCAACTCGCGGACGGCAGCTGGTACGCCAGCTATTTTTTTGGCGATGCAATTGGCGAGAACACTCATCAAGAGCTGCGCGAAACCAACTTTGTCGCCTACGTCGCCACCGGCGTGTGGCACCACTTTCTGATCACTGGCGACCGCCGCTTTCTCGCCGATATGTTTGCGTGTGTCAGCCGCGCGACAGAATTTGTTCTGCGCTACCAAAGCGATTATGGCGAAATTGCCTGGGCAGTCGACGCCGAGGGGCGTGGCCAGGCCGACGCTTTGGTGACCGCCTGCAGTTCCATTTTGCGCAGTTTGGATTGTGCCTGTCGTATTGCCGCAACCTTGAATTACCCACAAGAAGATTGGTGGGCAGCGGCCGATCGCCTGGCGCACGCGCTGCGGGCGCGACCAGAGCGATTTGATCGCACCTGGGAGAGCAAAGCGCGTTTTTCGATGGACTGGTATTACCCGATTCTCGCTGGAATTTATCAAGACGAAAGCGCGCGTGCGCGCTTGGCTGCGCGCTGGCACGAGTTTGTCGAACCCGGCCTCGGCTGCCGCTGCGTCAATGACGAGCCCTGGGTCACCATGGCGGAAACTAGCGAGTTGGTGATCGCGCTGGTCGCCAGCGGCGAAAAAGATAAAGCGCGCCAGCTTTATGAAACGCTGCATCAATGGCGCGACGGGGATGGTGGTTATTGGACTGGCTATGTCTTTCGCGACGACGCCATCTGGCCTGCGGAAAAAACCACCTGGACAGCCGGTGCGGTTATTTTGGCCGCCGATGCATTGTTCGCTCTCACGCCTGCGCATGATATTTTTCTGAAGGCTAGAGAAACATACGCCGACTTCACTTAAATCCCGCCAAAATCAACCAATGTCTTTAACCCGCTTCGCAAATTTGCAAGAATGCGCGAAATTCATAATCCGTTCACAAAACAGCCGCTAGGCTGCGCACCGTTTTCAGAATTTTCTGTCTTTTTAAAACAACCAAAAAAGTAAGGAGTGCCTCATGAAGAAGTCCTATCTCTCAAGCGCCGTGCGTCTCGCCGTTTGTAGCGCCGCTCTCGCCACTGCCAGCCAAGCGATTGCCGAACAAAGCAGCGGTTTCACTATCAACCCCGGATTCGAATATCAGATGCTGGATCAAGACCTGCCGCTGGATAATCCATTTCTGTGGTCCATCGGCCTAGGGTATAAAACCAGTTCACCTTGGGGTTTTGAATTGGCTTATCTCAACGGCAGCGCGGCTCGCACCACCGGTAATGGTGAAGTGGATTTGGAAACCTATCGTCTCGACGCGCTCTATCATTTCGCCGATAACGACGGCGTCCAACCTTATTTGTTGATCGGCGGCGGCAAGCAGATTTTCGATTACGGCAATTCCCGCGAATATGAAAACGACATGGTGAATGTGGGCGGTGGTTTGAAAGTCGCTATCACAGATTATTTGAGCCTGCGTCCCGAATTGCGTTTGATTAATGACCTTGAGCGCGAGCTGACCCATTTCACCTTTGGCCTGGGTCTTAACTTCCAACTCGGCGGCACTGCTGCAGCTCCCGCTGCTCCTAAAGTGGCTGCACCGCAAGATTCCGACAGAGATGGCGTAGTCGATTCCCAAGACCGCTGCCCTGGCACTCCGATTGGCACTCCAGTAGACGCCAATGGTTGTGAGCTGGTGTTGGATGCGGACAGTGACGGCGTAGCCGATGCGCAAGATCAGTGCCCCGGCACTTCAGCCGGTGCGAAGGTTGATGATAAAGGCTGCTACATCGTCATCACCGAAACCAAAGAAGTCCAACTGCGCGTCAACTTCGAAAACAACTCATCCGAGATCACTGCGGATTCTTACGGTGAAATCGAGTCAGTCGCACAATTCATGCGCGAATACCCGCTCACCAAAGTTGTGCTCGAAGGCCACACAGATGATCGCGGTTCTGAAGCCTACAACCAGAAACTTTCCGAAACCCGTGCTGCGGCAGTTGCGAAAGTATTGGTAGAGCGCTTTGGTATCAATCAGTCGCGTGTCAGCTCCGTCGGCTACGGTGAGTCCAGACCGCTGGTGAGTAACGACACTGCCGAAAACCGCGCCAGCAACCGTCGCGTAACCGCTAAAGTCAGCGCCCACGTAGAAACTATTCAACGCTGATCCCCGATCCGGCGCGGACTTCTGTCCGCGCCTGTCATCTCTCGGGCCTAGCCCGGGCCTGCCCAATATTTCTGCATTGCAATCGGCACGAGGTGAATGTGCAAGAAAGTCTTCAAGGAATCATCGACAGAATTCCCGAACTGACCGCGCTTTACGGCCTGCGCATAGTATTGGCGCTGGTGGTTTTTTTAGTCGGCAAACGGCTGGCGTCTTCCATCTCACATATGATTGCCAAAGCCCTGGCCTACCGCGGAATCGATAACGCAGTTTCCAGTTTTTTCCGCCAGCTTTCCTACTACGGCATGCTAGTCGTGGTGGTGGTCGCCGCGCTCGGACAATTGGGCGTTCAAACCGCTTCTTTTGTTGCGGTGATTGGTGCCGCAGGGCTCGCCGTCGGTCTCGCATTGCAGGGCTCGCTCTCGAATTTCGCCGCCGGCGTTTTATTGATTCTGTTTCGCCCATTTCGCTCCGGCAATTACATCGAAGCCGCCGGAACCGCCGGTGTGGTAAAAGAAATATCGATTTTCTCCACTACGCTGCTGACGCCCGACAACCGCACCATCACTGTGCCCAATAGCAGCATCCTCACCGGCAATATCGTCAATTATTCCCTGCAAACAGAACGGCGTATCGATCTGGAGATCGGGGTGAGCTACAACTGTGATGTGGATGTGGTTAAACGCGAGTTGCTGGGGGTGGCACAGGCAGATGAACGTATACTGAAAGACCGTCCCATGGAGGTTGGAATCGTCTCCTTCGCCAACTCTTCGGTGAATTTTGCACTGCGCGTCTGGGCCAAAAACTCGGAGTTCGGAGTTGTGCGGTTTGCCCTGATGGAAAACATCAAAAAACGTTTCGATGAAGTGGGAATTGAGATTCCATTTCCGCAAATGGACATCAACGTTCGGTCCCTACCCAAAGAACAACATCACTGACGCCTATTCTCTGGGTGTGCTACCGCCTGTAAAAAGCTGTGGCGCGGGTTAAGATAGCGCACCTTATCAGCCGGTCCGCGCGACACGGGATGCGTCCATGTACAAAAAAATCGAAAATCAATCGTTTCTCGCTCTTCTGGTGCTGGTATCCCTAGCGTTTTTTTGGGTCCTGCAGCCGTTCTTTGGCCCGATTTTTTGGGCGGTCGCCATCACCATCATCTTTGCACCAGTGCAGGACTGGCTAAACAGCAAATTGCCGGGCCGCCGCAATTTGAACGCCGCCCTGACGCTGCTCGCCTGTTTAATCGTGGTGGTGATCCCGGTGATCTTTACCATCACTTCGGTGGTCGGGCAGATCGCCGATTTTTATAAGCTGGTGGAATCCGGCAAATTCGATCTGACCAAATATGTGCAAAAAGTCCAAGAAGGTTTTCCCACTCTACAGGGTTGGCTCACCCGCTTCGGCATCGATGTCGATGGTCTGAAGCAGAACGCCGCAAACGCGGCCATGGCATCGGGTAAATTTATTGCGCAACATTCTCTAAATATTGGCCAAAATGCCTTTGGCTTCGCGCTGGGCACAGGGGTGATGCTGTACGTGGCGTTTTTTCTTCTGCGCGACGGTGCCCGCATCGTCCAGTTGCTCTACCGGGCGCTGCCGTTAGGGGACGAACGGGAGCAGTTGCTGTTCACCAAATTCGCCGAAGTGACCCGCGCCACAGTAAAAGGTAATCTCGTTGTCGCCATAGTGCAGGGCTCCATCGGCGGCATCGCCTTCGCCGCCCTCGGCATCAGCGGCGCTCTGCTGTGGGGCGTGGTCATGGCCATTTTCTCCATGTTGCCGGCAGTGGGCGCATCCTTAATTTGGATACCCGTGTCGATTTATTTGTTCGCTACAGGCGCAGTCATCAAGGCAATCATTCTGATTATTGTTGGCGCTGTCGGTATCGGTCTGATCGACAACATATTGCGCCCGATTCTGGTGGGCCGCGATACCAAACTGCCGGACTACCTCGTGCTCTTATCCACCCTGGGGGGGCTGGTTCTTTTCGGTATTAACGGCTTTGTTATCGGGCCATTGATCGCCGCGTTATTTATCGCGTTCTGGGGTATTTTCATGCGCGAGTTTCAACAGGAGGCGCCAATTAAAATCAAACAGGATGCGCCTAAAGTGTAAGGCGCTTTTTAGCAGTCGCGCAGAAAACCGGGCGTTAATCACTCAGAGAGTGGAGCGGCATTTTCTCCGCCCCATTCCAACACCATCCGCGCGCCGCCACTTGGAGATTCTTCCGCAAACGCTCGCCCGCGGTGCCATTGCATAATTTTGCTAACAATTGCCAACCCCAGGCCCAGCCCTCGGACTTGCGCATTGGTGTGATTGGTAAGGCGAATAAAGGATTGGAAAATGCGCTGGCGTTCGCCCGCCGGAACACCCGGGCCATCATCATCGACGATAATTTGAAAGTGCTCAGAGGACCGCCTCAAACTGACAGTAATCGTGCTTTTGGCGTAGCGCTGGGCATTGTGCAATAAATTCAGAATCGCGCGCTCCATCAGATACCATTCACATACGACTGTCTCGCCCGGCAATTCATTTTTGAATTGATATTGCAATTCCGTATGCGCGGGAGTGGCTTTAGCGCGCTGAATTAACTGCACGATCAATGCGCCCATATCTCCCGGCTGCAAATCCAGTTTTTGTTCGCTATTTTCAAACCCCGCATAGGTAAACAGCTGATTCACGAGGGCATCCATCTCGGTCACGTCTTCGCGCACGCCGGTCAATTGCTGTTTGATTTTGACGGGGTCCTGAAGATCATTGGCCATTTCCAAACCAAATTTCATACGCGCCAAGGGCGTGCGCAGTTCGTGGGACACTGCGTAGGTCATTTCTTTATGGGAAGCAAGCAGATCGCGCACCCGGCGCGCCATGCGATTGAAGGCGCTGGCGAGATCAGAAACGGCGGAGGTCGGTGCTATGCGCAGCTCATCCGGCACCACTTCTGATCCCAGCAATTTTGTCTGTTTTTCCAACTTGCTCAGATCCCGCGACAGCGGCCATATCCACAGAAAAATCACCAGCGCGATAGCGAGGTAAAAAGACAGCAATAAAAGATTGTAGGTCAAAGGATCCGGCACATCCGCAACGGTTTGGCGCACGGAAATGATCCGGTCCTGGTTTTTCAGTTTGCGATAAAAAAGCCGATTATCCCCCGTGTCGACCACCACTGGATTACCGGAAATAATTCGCTCAACTAATTTGGTGCTGGCGAAATCGGCCGCAGTGTGAAGCGATATTTCCAGGCCGGTCTCCCGGCCGATTTTCTCCAGTGTTTCCTGCTGTTGCCCCTCAGACGTCTGCTGCACCAGATATTCCAGAACATCCAGCAATTGCTGTTCACCTGCCTGGATAATTTCTCCAGGCGCCTGACTCTGCCACACCCGGTCGAGACCCCAGCCGACCGCAATAACAGCGATGACGATCAAACTATAGAGAGATAAAAACGCGCGGCGCATGCCGGGGCTCAGCCGGCCTTCCAGGCGTCTTCGACAAACATATAACCGCGGCCCCAGATGGTTTTAATGCGAAACGGCTTTTCCGCGTTATCGCCGAGCTTTTTACGCAACTGCGAAATGCGCACGTCGATGGTGCGGTCCAGGCCATCGTAAGGACGGGAATAGATGGTATTGAATAAAAATTCCCGGCTCATGATCTGGCCGGGCTGCCGCGCAAACGTCATCAATAAATCGAATTCATGGCTGGAAATATCCACCGGTTCCCCGGCAAAAATAACCGTGCGTGAATTGCAGCAGATATGCAAATCGTCAAATTGCAAAGTTTCCTTGTCCGCTTTTTCTTCCAGCGAATAGCGGCGCAGAAGGGCGCGGATACGGGCGAGCAAAATGCGCGGCTCCGCCGGTTTGATTACATAGTCGTCGGCGCCGCATTCCAAACCGAGAATCTGGTCGGCGTCGTCGTTGCGCGCCGTGAGCATCAAAATCGGGCCGGGAAAAGTCGGGCGGATTTCGCGGCAGATACTCAAACCATCTTTATTCGGCAACATGACATCCAGAATCAACAGTTCGGGAAGAACATCGGAAACCGTGCGCTGGACTTTGCCGCCGTTGCTCTCCACAGTGACTGTGTATTCACCAGTGGATTCCAGATAATCCTTCACCAGGGACGCCAGGCGCACATCGTCCTCGGCCAATAAAATGCGATGCGTCATTAGAAAAAGCTCCAGGGATTGCGGCGCTGGCGCCGGTATTTTTTCTGGTCGTGAATCACTTCAAAGGCTTCGCTAACCAGCGTAACGTGATTGTGCTCGCGCAACTGGAAAGTAACGTTGCGCGTCGCCGACAAAATAAATTTATGCTGACCTTCGCTGGCGTTTTCCCAGCACTGCAAAGGTTTATCAATATCACTTTGGTAAAGGCAGAGGCTCATTTTCTGCGCGGCGCTCCAGCGCACATCCAACTGATCGTAGCAGGTGTCTTCCGCTTCCGTCAGAACGCATAAACGGGGCTTTAGGGAAAATTGGAGCGCAGGCAACTCTGCCGACTGCGCAGCATAAGGAACCGACATCAGCGTGATCCATCCCCCCAACCAGCGGGCTTTCCGTCCGCTAAAAATGATAAACGCCTCCGAAAAATGCGGAGCCCACACCGCGTTCGGACACCAGCGGACTGGCCTCGACGCTGTCCGGCAGTTGTGAATATTGCATCATGGCGCGCAGCGACCAGCGCTCGCTCAATGGCAACTGCCAGTCCAAGCGCACCATGCGCTCAAGGCCAGAAGCCGGAGCAAAATACAGATCCTGAATATCCGTGTCGCGGGCGCTGACGCCGTAGTAGTAATCGAGAATTTCGCGGCTTTTGTAATTGCCGCCGAAAGTGATTGCCCATTTTTGCTCGCCGACCTGCCAAGGCAAGATCACCGCCGCGCGCAGTTCATGACCGTCATGCACACCGGTGAAATCAGTCAATGCCTGGAAGTGCAGGCTGGCGTAGGCAAAGGTGTAGGAGTATTCAAAACCGGCGAGCCCCGCCATTTTGCGATGCGCCACCTGATCTGTAGTGACTTTGGCGGAGCCAGCGGATGCGTTGGCAGTAACCCGATAACGCCCTTCGCTATCCGGACTAATCAGCAAGCTGTCGGCATCGCCACTTCCCCCGGAATACGCCACTTCGGCACCACCGCGACCACTGATATCCGCAGGTCCGCCGGCATTGACACCGAGCAGTTCGACGCGATCGCCCTCGGCCACTCCCGATATGCTGACCAGATCGCCAGCCACAATCACGGAAATCGGATTGCCCTCTGTGCCAAATAGATATTGGTCCCCATTGCTGAGGTCAATTAAACGCTCGTTGATGCTGATGGCCTGGGCAGCTGAAACATAAACACCGCTGGCGACAAAATTGGGATTGACCGGCACCGTCCCCTCGCCTGCAGCAGACATGGTCCCGGAAATATTCACCTGATAGGAGCTGGAGGCGATAGGACCAACACTACCTCCGCCTGAAGTAAAGCCGCCGGCATCGGAGAAATTGAACGGATCCCAACGATTGAAATACATCTGGTCGTAGCCAGGCGTAATCAGTGCACTGAACTGGTGGCGGTCATCCTCGAACAGCGTAAAACCCATTTCCAGGTTTTTGAGAAAAAAACGCTCGCCGTAATAACTTACCTCGGGCAGCAGCACCAGGGGATTATCTTCGCCGCCGTGGAGCGGGTTGCTGCGCATGCCCAGTCCCAAACCGAGGTTGACCCGCCAATCGCCGACCTCCACACAGTTTTCTCGACAGCCTGATTCCGCTGCCGCATCCAATGTCAGTGCGAGTAACAGCAAAAATACACAGCATGGCCAAAACGTCGACCCCGGTCGCACGCCGCGGCTCGTATCTCCATCGGGAAATCCCGGCAACGCTGGGGTTTTCACAAGTGCACGCCTGTATACATCGGTTATCTACTATGGAACGGTGAAGCAATTCTAGCGGCATGCTCCGGCGCCGAACCAGCGTGGCTACACTTCTTTACAAGCGCCACAACGAGGTAAACCGCGCAAATGGCACTTCGTTTAGCAGAAGTTCGGGTGACGCGGGCTGCGCCTGCGCGGCTGATTCTGTGCGCCTTCACCTTGTCGAGCTGCGGTCGCACTGCCCAGTTATTACCGCTAGAATGGTTCGGCTTATAGTCCGATCATACAAACTAAGTGGTCGGTTCTGACTATTCTAATAATGAGGTTTTCCGTGACTTCGATTGCCAAGCCCCTGGTCCGCTGCAGCCTGTTGGCGGCCAGTCTTACCTTGATATTAACCGCCTGCTCCACGCCGGACACCACACAAACCACAGCCCCGCTGATCGAGCAAAAGCGCCAGCCGGAACTCTGGCCCAACATCAAAGCGCCCTTTCCGGCGGAGGAAACCGCCGCTATCAACGCGGAAGTGGAAAAGCTGTTGGCGCGCATGACCCTCGCGCAAAAGGTCGGCCAGATCACCCAAGCGGAGATCAGCCGCACCACCCCGGATGATGTGAAGAAATACCACCTCGGCTCCGTCCTCAACGGCGGCGGCGGCTTTCTCGATGGCAACAAACAGGCGCCGATCCAGGACTGGGTTAAAGCACTGGATGCCTACTATGAAGCCTCCATGGATACCAGCGACGGTCGCCTGCCGATCCCCATCACCTGGGGCACTGACGCGGTGCACGGCCATAACAAAATCGTCGGCGCCACCATCTTCCCCCACAACATAGGACTGGGCGCGACCCGCAACGGCGAGCTGGTGCGCCGCATTGGCGAGATCACCGCTGTACAGGTGCGTGCCAGCGGCATGGACTGGACTTTCTCGCCCTCGCTGTCCGTGGTGCGCAATGACCGTTGGGGACGCACTTACGAGGGTTTCTCGGAAGATCCCAAACTGGTATCGGAACTCGGACGCCAAGCCATCCTGGGCTACCAGGGCGATTTGAGTAAAACCGGCCGTATGGATCCCAATCACATTATGGCGACCGCCAAACACTATCTGGCCGACGGCGGCACCGTGGACGGCATCGACCGCGGCAACAATTTCTCGTCGGAAGAGGAATTGATCCGCCTGCACGCCTATCCCTATTTCGCCGCCGTAGAAGCCGGCGTTCTCAGTGTCATGGCCTCCCACAGCAGCTGGCACGGCACCCGGATGCACGGCGAGCAGTACCTGCTGACAGAAGTGCTGAAGAACCGCCTCGGCTTTGACGGCTTCGTTGTCGGCGACTGGAACTCCCACGGTCTCGTCGAAGGCTGCACCAATACCCGCTGCCCGCAGTCGATCAATGCGGGCGTGGATATGTTAATGGTGCCCTTCGACTGGAAAGAATTTATCGAAAACACCATCGCAGATGTCGAGGCCGGTCACATCTCTATGGCGCGCCTGGACGACGCCGTGCGCCGCATTCTGCGCTCGAAATTCCGCGCCGGCTTGATGGACGGGCGCAAGCCATCCGAACGCTTGCACGCCAATAAGGCTGAGTTGCTGGCCGCGCCGGAATTCAAAGAGGTAGCGCGCCACGCCGTGCGCGAATCCCTGGTCTTGCTGAAGAACAACGGACAGACCCTGCCGCTGAAACCCAAACTGAATGTCCTGGTGGCGGGCAAGGGCGCCCATAACCTCGCACAACAGAGCGG
>JAEZGT010000126.1 GCA_023416875.1 Pseudomonadota bacterium | reverse complement strand
CCAGTAAGTCGGGCGCGAAACGTAATTCTGCCTGCGTCATACTCATAATTGTTCCAACCTTGAAAATATCCAACGAGAAATTTTTAGCCGTAAAATTTGGGCGCGAAAAATAGAGAGCAAGAGCTGTGCCATAGTTTTTTTGGGTGGTATAGGAGTTGCATCAATTAATGGCGTGAACTGCATTAAAGCTGCATTAAGTGGAAGGAAGCTGGATTAAAAGGCGCTGCAATGGGAAGACGTTACACGCCCTCGATGGAAAAATTGCAAAGAAGTCGCCGCATCAATATCGAAATGAGGAATTTTTCTAATGGCACAAGACATGATTAAAGTGGCTGCCGTAGGTGATCTCCATTGCGCCAAATCCTCTGCTGGCCAACTGCGCCCGCTCTTTGCCCAAGCTGCAGAAATGGCCGACATCTTATTACTATGCGGCGATCTGACGGACTATGGTTTGGCCGAAGAGGCGCGGATTCTGGCGGATGAATTGGCAGCGGTAAAAAAAATGCCGGTGGTGGCAGTGCTGGGAAATCATGACTACGAATCGGGCACGCCGGATGATGTCAAGATGATTCTCTGTGACGCGGGCGTGCAGATACTCGATGGCGACGCCGTCGAAATTGAGGGCATTGGGATTGCCGGCGTTAAGGGTTTTGCCGGCGGATACGGACGGCACGCGCTGGGGCCGTGGGGCGAAGGGGCGATTAAATCCTTCGTTAACGAAGCGCTACAGGAAGCACTAAAGCTGGAATCGGCGTTGGCAAAGCTGCGCTCGGAGCGCCGCATAGCATTACTGCATTATTCGCCGATTCTGGGCACGGTTCAGGGCGAACCACCGGAGATTTTCCCTTATCTCGGCACCAGCCGTTTGGAGGATCCTCTGGTTCATTATCCTGTCGATGTGGTTTTTCACGGGCATGCTCATCGCGGTTCGCCGGAGGGTAAAACCATCAACAATATTCCCGTCTACAACGTTGCGCGGCCATTGCTGCAGCGCTCTAATCCCGATCTGCCAGCGTTCCGTATCGTTGAGTTTTCGCGAAATTAATTCCCTGTAGTTGTGGTATTTACAAAAAAGGGGCCGGCGGCCCCTTTTTATCCCGTGTGTTGGTAAATCAGCGCGCTGCTTCCAAAGTCGCAATACGCACATCCAATGGTGGGTGGGTGGCGAACAGTTGCATGATCTTGTTGCGCGCGCCTGATGCTATCCCGAAGGCTACCAAAGTATCGGGCATTTGATTGGGCACTTCGGTCTCGGCCTTGAGGCGGCGCAGGGCGCTGATCATGCTCTGACGGTCCGCGAGGGTTGCGCCGGCGTGGTCCGCACGAAATTCGCGGCGGCGGGAAAACCAGGCGACGATCATGCTGGCCAAAAACGCCAGGATAATTTCCGCCACTATGGTGGCGATGTAAAAGCCGATTCCGGGAGAGCGTTCTTCTTTAAAAATCGCCTTGTCCACGGCGTAACCAATGATACGAGCGAAGAACATCACGAAGGTGTTAATGACGCCCTGAATCAGTGCAAGCGTCACCATATCGCCGTTGGCAACGTGGCCCACTTCGTGGGCGAGCACCGCGCGGATTTCATTCTTGTTGAAGCGGCGCATCATGCCGGCGCTGACCGCCACCAGGGAGGCGTTTTTGTTCCAGCCGGTGGCGAAGGCGTTGGATTGCTCCGCGGGGAAGATGCCGACTTCCGGCATGCCGATATTGGCTTTGGCGGCCAGCTCGCGCACGGTTTCTACCAGCCAGCGTTCGTCCGGAGTGCGCGGGTTGTCGATCACCTGCACCCGCGCGCTCATTTTTGCCATCCATTTGGAGAGGAACAACGAGACCAGGGCGCCGCTGAAGCCGAACACGGCACAGAAAGCCAGCAGCGAGCTCAAGTCGAGCCCCTCGGAGGTTAGAAAGCGCCCGACGCCCAATAAATTGAGCGTGACACCGGCTACCGCCAGCACGGCAAGGTTGGTAAGCAGAAACAGACCTACACGTAACACGGTTACATCTCCTGTCGAGAAAATAAGAAATTAGTTGCGAGCTAAATGGGTACGGTACGCGTCAAATTCAACGGAGCGGTGAAAGTTTACTCAGCCGACCGTGAATACCGATAGTAAGACTCGGATTTGCAATTGGCGTTCAGCTTCGCCGGGATGGCTTAAGGGTTAGCCTGCGGCCAGATAAAACGCACCAGGTAACGATTGGGCCACCATTTCCCGGTGATCCAATAGGCTTCTCGCGCTGAGTCGTAGGCAATTCCGTTCAGCACCGATTGGCCAGGGGCGTGATTGTTGATCCTGTCCAGTTCTGCTAAATCCACCACGCCTTCCACTTGGCCGCTTTCGGGATTGATGGCCAGAATAAAAGGCGTTTGCCACACGTTCGCCCATAAACGCTGTTCTGCGAATTCCAGCTCATTCAGTTTGTCCCAGGAACGCGCCGCGTCTTTTACCTGCAGAGTTTTCACCACAGAGAAGTCAGCGGCATCACGAAAGCTGAGACTGCTGCTGCCATTGCTGGTGATAAGGTACTCGCCGTCGTGAGTAATTCCCCACCCCTCGCCGGTATACGCCAGGGTTTTTTCAAAGGCCAGGGTTTCCGCA
>JAEZGT010000216.1 GCA_023416875.1 Pseudomonadota bacterium | reverse complement strand
GCCCACACCAAAGCCGATCTGTTGGTGGTGCTCAACGACAACAATATGTCGATCTCCCCCAACGTCGGCGGCTTGGCTACTTACTTCTCGCGCATCTGGGCGAGCAAGTTCTACACAAGCCTGCGCGAGGGCGGCAAAAAGGTGCTGGGCGGACTGCCGCAAGCGCGCGAGGTGGTACGCAAAGCGGAAGAGCATATGAAGGGTATGGTGGCGCCCAGCACTTTGTTCGAAGAACTGGGCTTCTATTACGTCGGTCCTATCGACGGCCACGACATCTCTCGACTGACCCACGATCTGCGCAATCTGAGCGAGATCCCGGGCGCCAAGCTCCTACATGTGATCACCCAGAAAGGCAAAGGCTTTGCCCCGGCGGAGCGCGACCCGGTCGGCTATCACGCTCTCAATAAGATCGAACCCAAAAAACGCAACCACGCCCCAACGCTGGGGGCCAGCAAAATCAAATATCAGGACATCTTCGGCAAATGGCTGTGCCAAATCGCCAGCCGCGACCGCAAGCTGATCGCCATTACCCCCGCCATGTGCGAAGGCTCGGGAATGGTGGAATTCAGCCAGAAATTCCCTGAGCGTTTCCACGACGTGGCCATCGCCGAGCAGCATGCGGTGACCCTCGCCGCAGGCTTGGCCTGCGAAGGCTTCAAGCCGGTGGTGGCGATTTACTCCACCTTTCTGCAACGTGCGTACGACCAACTGGTGCACGACGTGGCCTTGCAGAATCTGGATGTAACCTTTGCTATTGATCGCGCCGGTTTGGTGGGTGAAGACGGCCCGACCCACTCCGGCTGCTTTGATATCAGCTTCCTGCGCTGCATTCCCAATATAGTGCTGGCGGCACCCAGCGATGAAAATGAGTGCCACCAGCTGCTCACCAGTGCCTACCACCATCTCGGCCCGGCGGCGGTGCGCTACCCACGCGGCACTGGTCCCGGTGAAGCCATTCAGCAAGAGTGGCAGCAGTGGCCGGTTGGCCAGGGTCGCCAAATTCTGCGCGGACGCAAAGTCGCGATCCTAAATTTCGGTGCTTTGCTGGTGACGGCTAGGGGCGTGGCGGAGAAAAACGGCTATAGCCTGTACGACATGCGCTGGATCAAGCCGCTTGACCACCAATTGGTTCTGCAAGCCGCCGCGCAATGCGATCTGATTGTGACCTTGGAAGAAGGCAGCACCGCCGGTGGCGCTGGCGCTGCGGTGGCGGAGTTTCTCGCCCTGCAGGGCTTGGTCAAACCGCTGCTGCTCCTGGGTATCCCGGATCAATTCGTCGAACACGCCAGCCGCGAACAGCAGCTTGCCGAAGTGGGTCTGGACGCGGCCGGCATTGAACAGGCCATAATCGCGCGCTTGCAAACCCTCATCCCCAGCACCGCTCGAGTCAGTGCTCTCTAAAAAAATGGGGCTGTTAAAAAGCCCTATTGGTCTGCTGATACTCCCTTAAGGACGTGATTAAACCCTCCGCGCAACCTCGTTGCCCCACAGCCGGTTATAAATTTTCATACTCCAAATCGGCAGCGCCAGCATCAAGGTCAAGCCATTTGCCAACATGATGATTCCATCACTGATCATCCAACCATAAATCATCCATATCGCCACACCCGTGACGAACATGCTGTACATCCCCAGTGACAAAGCGCTGGTGTCGCGCGTACGCAGCGTTAAAACTGCTTGAGGGGCAAAGGAAAACGTCGTGAAAAACGCTGCGATATAGCCGATTACATCAGGAGAGAACATACAGGGACACCGGAAAAAATGGCGGCCATTGTATGGGCAGTATCAGCGGCGGGCTAGAGGCGCCCACCGGCTGTCACGGAGGGAATGCGCCGGGTGGCGCAATCAAAGTAATACGAACCCTTTATTTTGCGTCGGCAAGCCGAACTCACTAAGACTGAGTCCGGCGATATTACCAATGTCGCGCAAGAGATCCGCGTTGGTGCGGTTGGCGATTTTCATCGTGCGTTTATTGCCAAACTGGATTTGCGGTTTGGGCACCCCGTTCGCATCTTCCCGCATCAAGCCGTCTATGTTGGTAACCCCTTCGATCAATCCGACTTTCAGTAATCGCCCCGTCTGGATACGACTGCCACCACCGATGAGTATGTGGCCCTTGTACAAGATATCGTGGGTACCATCTCCAACCTCGCCGCTCAGCACAATCAGTGTATTGTCGAGCAGGGAGCGTCCGTCGACGTCCGTAATCGCCGCAAGGCTGCGGGCAAAATTCGCAATGCTGCCGGCAAAATGAGTTCGTGTCTCCCACCACACTTCCGTATCCGAGTGGGCGTGCTCATGGTGGAATTGCGAGATGCTGTGAATATCGCCTATGCCAAGCACCGCTGTAGTGGTCTGGTTGTTAGCGAAAGCAACTTTGATCATCTCTAAATAATGCTCGAGATCCGTAAGCCGGTTTTGGCCTTTGACCGGAATGTTGGACAGGGTGTAACCACCGTCGAACGCGGCCTGAGGTTTGCGCTTGTCTTCCACGCTGGCGACAGCCTGGAGATAGCGCCGGATTTTTTCCTGCTCACTGCCGCCGAGCGCCGCCAATTGCCGTTCGGCGGGATTGCGGATAGTGCTGAATATACTGTTGACCAGTTGCGTTTCGACCTCATCACCTGCGCCACCACCTGGTGTGGTGGGGAGATTCTTGAAAACACTGGAATAGGCATCAAAGGCAGTGGTGTAAAACGGCAACACATTACCTGCGCGATCAAAACTCAAGGGATGGTATTGCACGCCCCACGAGCGATAGCCGGCGGATAGACGCAAAGTCGGTTTGCCAGATGCTTCTTGCAACAGAAAATCAAGGGATGGAGTCCTCGATAACGGCATCTGGCTGTCGTAGGCGGAGGAAGTCTCGCCGGTACGCACACCCGCAGTGAAAATATCCGCATAGGAGAGATCGTGATTGTTGCCCCAATTACCCAGTGTCAAAAGTCCATCCACCACCACGCATTGATCCTTGATGGTGTTGAAAGGCGCTAGACCAGCGGGAAATTCGAAATCGAATTCACTGCCTGCCATCGCCTGATTACTGCCACCGGAAATACCCCACCCGTGCTGTAAAGCCACCAGCAATACCCGGTATGGTGCTGTACTGCTTTGCGCCAGCAGCTCCTCCGCACGCATGGAAGATAAAAGGCCAATGCCGGCCAGAGCTTTGATCAGATCGCGACGGGATGTTTTTGCGTTGATTTGGCTCATATAACACCTATTGCAGTTGCTTGCGCTTGGTAAAACTTTCCAGCCGGATCAAAGAGTCCAAGAGGCTCTTGACGGTGTGCCCGCGGGTTTCCAACTGCGTTTGATATTTCGTCAATTCACAGGAGTTGCCGCGCAGCTCCTGACTTAAATAATGCTCAAGGAATCGCCGCGACACGCAGGCATTCATTTGTTGCGAATTGGTGAGCTGCTCTGCATATTCAGCACTATTTGCGTAGCTCAACCGGCTACCCGACGCTGTTTCCAAGACACCGGATGCATCAATAGGGACACTGCCTTTTTCCACCGTTCGATAACGGCCCACCACGTCAAAATTTTCGAAACCAAAACCGGCCGGGTCAATAAACTGATGGCAGCCGATACATTCCGCGCGCGAACTATGGGTCACTTGTAACAGCTCGCGTTCAGATGTGGTGGACGGATCCATGTGTTCTGGCGGAGCCATGCTTTCAACTTCCGTTGGCGGCGCGCCCAGAGGTTCACATAACAACTGCTCCAGCGCGAATACGCCGCGCTTGATAATGCCCGAATGGGTGAGCGTAGAATGCGCGGAGAGGAATATCGGATGGTTCAGGATGCCGTAGCGTTGTGATGCATTCAGCGAGGTCACTTCAAGTTCATCGCTGCTGGCGGAGGTATTGAAGAAGCTCTGCACCGCGCGGCTGACATAAAAACGATTTCCCGCAAATACGTCCATGTAATTCGCGGTCGGCGTAATCAAATCGGCCAACATCATTTCAGCACTGCGCATTAATTCCGCGCGCACGGGATCAGTGAACCCCAACTCGTCCGCTTTTTCATTCGTCAACGCCATGTCCAGCTTCAAATAATCCTTGTACAGCTCCACCAACGCGGCATTCGCTTTGGAGCTGGCAATCATACGATCCACCTGTGTCTGCAGCTCCTCCACCGTTAGCGGCGAACTTTTTTGAGCCAGTGTCAGCAGGGTTGCATCGGGGGTGGAATTCCAGATGGTGTAAGCGAGCAGCGTCACGATTTCGTAGTTGTTCAGCACCCGCACTCCGTGCTTGACATCCCCGATTTCGCTACGGAACAGGAAATTCGAACTCAAAATCAGACTATTGAAAGTGAATTCCAATTTAGGCGCATTGCCGTTCAGATTTGCTAGAGGCCCAGTCAATTCCGCGCGCTCCTGGGTCGTCAACGGGCGCCGCCACAATTTCGGAGCGAACTCATCGAGCAGGCTGGTGACACAGCTGGCAGACGAATTCTTCGAACATTGATTAATGGCGCTATGACGCTCCAGGAGTACCCGCACAAGATCGCGGGATGAGTCATATAAACGCTCAAGGTTGATCGTGTTGATATTCAAGCGATCCGCAAGCGTATTCATGCCGATCAACTTGGCCCCATCCTCCATGTTCGGACCCAGTTCATCGGTGAAAATATCGCCGAAAATATCGCGCAGGGAATTCATGATTTGACGTTCAGACAAACGCCGCAATTTGGGCTCCAGCAAACCGTCACGCATTTCGCAGCTGGCGTCTGGTGACCAGGTTTTGGCGGTAGTTTTTTCGGTCAGGAGCTCGCCGTTTTCGTAAACTGCCAGTTTGAGTTCTGCCAAAGAGCGCAATAGCATTTTTGGCACTGTTACCGTAACTGGCGAAGCCCCGCACGCCATCCGAGTTTCATAGAGCGAACCGCTTGCAGCGCTGCGATGAGCATTGGTCACGGAGATATTGGCGAGAATTGCGGGCGCGTCATGCGAGCTGGCCACAATGAAAACTCGCTTAGGAACAAAGTTCACGCTGCGTGCAGCGGCCTGCATCGAAGGACTCGAACAGCCGTAACACCCCCCCACCTTGAGCGCGCCCGCTTCATATGTCATTCGCAAAGTCGTGGGTGTCGGGGTAAGTAAATTAGATTCCGGATTCGCAAGCAAAAGGTTGTAGCCGGTAAGCCCGCCCGCACCGCTGTCCTCTGCCAATCCACTGCGACCGGACCAGTGTAGGAACAGCAACTGCCCGGTCAGATCATCCGTGCTGGAAACCAGAATCCCAACTTTGGCGTAATTGTGCTCAACATTGGTGACACTGTTGATGTTAAGGGTTACATCGAGCTCACCATTCTCAACAGGTTCTGCAAGCGCGTTGAACCAGACTTCATCGCCCCAGATATTGCTGCCCTCACCCACCAGTGCGATTTCGCCACCATCTCCCAAAGTGGCAATACTGCTGATGGCAACCGAGTCAAGACCAGCTGCGCGGGAAGTGAATGCAGAATAAACCGGGTCAGCAGTATCGGGAGCTGCCGGATCCAGCACTTTCACCACGACGGTTTTGCTCCCTTGCGTACAACTCAGATCCAGGCCGAGCCCCGACTCATCGTAGGAAATATTCTGTACCTGAACTTTTTCGCTGGTGACCGTTCGGTAGGACCAAAGATAGGCGGCGACATGCTGCATACACTCCGCGTTACATGCCGGCGAGTAAGCCGTCATTCGGTCGATTAAAAACTGAGCCAAATCCTCCACAGTTG
>JAEZGT010000198.1 GCA_023416875.1 Pseudomonadota bacterium | reverse complement strand
GTCCCCGGCCATATCGGAGAATAATTTTTCCGACCGGACAAAGGATTCGTAAGCCGTTGCAGATTTCGGCAGTTTGTTAGAGCCACTGAGCAGTTCACGATAAAGAATTTCCACCCGTTTTCTTTCGGATGAAAAGGCAGAAAGCGGTGGTCGCAGCTGGAGCGCCATTGCGCGGAAAGTTGTGCACGACCGCTGCAGTCCAGGCAGCATTTCAAGAAGATCCTGATTTGCGGCGTGTGCTTCCAGTAATAAAAAAAGATCGCGCCACAAGGGGTTTTTTATTCGAGGTATAAATTCAGCGCTGCCCCGCCGCGCGCGTATGGCTTGCTGCAGCGCCATGACACGGTAAATTTCCAGAGCAAGCGATGGATCCTCAATGTCGATATCAGCCGGCAACCAGATCGAATTGTTATCGGTTGCGGGGACCGGTTTGCTGGAATATGGGGATTGACTGTGGCGCAATGCGGTTGCGAGCAACGTCGGGCGTGCTGGAGCCTGCGCAACCCGGAATGAATACGATCTGTTAAAAACGGATGTCACCAGAAAATCAAGCCGCGGGGCCGCGGTCATCAAACTGACCGTACGAGAGGCTGCAGTACTGGGGTGATATTTTCGCCAGAGGTTCTGCGCAAATACGGTAGCGTGACGCGCTACATTGGTTAATACATCCTCTGCTTCTGCCATGCGAGTGACTTATATGAGCAACGATTAAAATTCAGCTATGGGAAAGTCGCATCGACCAAATCTTTCATTGCGCCCGCCAGCGATTCATCATCAGATAAAGGCGCAACGATTGCTGCGCAACATGCTGTGCGTATATCGATGCCGCTGCGAAACAGCGATGCAGCGGCAACAAGCAATCGTGTACTGGGAATTTCCGCCAGTCCGTGATCGCGCAGTGAGCGAAGCCGTTGCGCGAGTGAAACCAGGGCATGTGCCGTGGCATGGTCGACTCCGCTTTCCTGAGCGACGATGTGAGCTTCGGTCTCGGCGCTTGGGAAATCAAACTCGAGCGCCACAAAACGTTGTCTGGTGCTCGGTTTTAAATCCTTCAGCATGCGTTGATAGCCTGGATTATAGGAGATGACTAATTGAAAGCCGGGTGCGGCTACAAGCTTTTCACCGGTTTTATCGATGGGCAACAGGCGCCGGTGATCCGTCAGCGAGTGCAAAACAACAATAGTGTCCTGACGCGCTTCCACAACCTCGTCCAAATAACATATCGCGCCTTCGCGCACGGCACGGGTCAGAGGACCGTCTTGCCAAACCGTATTGTCATGGCGAATAAGGTACCGGCCGATGAGGTCGCTTGCTGCCAAATCATCGTGGCAAGCAACCGTAATCAGCGGGCGCTTTAGTCGCCACGCCATATATTCGACAAAACGGGTCTTCCCACAACCGGTCGGACCCTTGAGCATCACCGCCAGATTTTGGTGGTGGCATTTTTCGAAGATGGCCACTTCATCGCCGGTTGCAAAATAAAATGGCTCGTGCGGCTCCGCGTTCATCGTCGAAAATATTTCGGGCTGTGTCATAAAGATGCTCTTGCTACCGCAGATGGTTCCTCCTGGTTATCGACAATGAACGCAGGTGCGTGACGGAAGAAGTCGTAAATAAAGAGCGCAACACCTACGGTAAACAAAGAGGCTGTGGCAATTAACATCAAAAAGTGCACCTGAATTTTGAGCTGTGCATCCAGGTATCCCATTCCCATGATGCGTTCGAGGTACACCTGTCCAATGCCAGCTGTTGCAAACGAAAGCGTCATGCCGAACATGCCCGCAATTTGCAACCAGAATGCCCAATAACCGAGGCTGCTGCCCTCTTCCGATCTTCCGCGCGTAAGTGATGGCAGTGCGTAGGTGATCATCGCCAAAACAATCATGGCATAGGCACCATAAAATGCAGCATGACCATGCATGGCGGTGATTAATGTGCCGTGTGTCCATTTATTCACACTCGGCCAAGTGTGCGCCAGGCCTAACAGGCCGGCCCCGAATAATGAAAATAAAGCGCTGCCGATTGTCCAGTGCAAGGCGAGCTTATTAGGGTGTGACATTCCCGCACGGCGAATAGCGCTATACGCATACATGGCCATGCCCACCAGCGCGGCAGGTTCCAGAGCACTGAAAAGTCCGCCGATTGGTAACCAATAGGTGGGAACGCCTACCCAATAATAGTGATGCGCTGTGCCTAAAATGCCCGCGATAAAAACCAATCCCACAATGACGTATAACCATTTTTCGAGCACCTCTCTGTCTGCTCCGGAGAGTCGGATAAGCAGGTAGGCCAGGAAGGCACCCATAATCATCATCCATACGCCTTCTACCCAGAGATGAATGGTCCACCAGCGATAAAATATCGAGACCGTGTAATTTTCGTAATGCAACAAGGCGGGGAAAAACAACAGTGCGGAGGTCACCAGGCCGATCATCAACACGCCTTCAGTCGTTGTAAAGCGGCCTGCTTTTTTTATCGTCATGCCGATGTTGTAAAGGAAGATCAGCATGCAAATCACAATGACGATTTTGTGAGGTAAGGGCTGCTCAAGAAGCTTATTCCCTGTTCCAAAGCGAAAGAGATAGCCAATAATCGCACTCACGCCCATCAACACCCACAGAACCAACTGAATATAGGCGAGCTTTACGCTGTGGAGTTCTGTTCGAGATTCATCCGGGACCATCCAGTAAGTGGCCCCCATGAATCCGGTCAAAACCCAAACAATCAGCAAATTGGTGTGAATTACTTTCGTTACGTCAAAAGGCAAAATATAGAGCAGCGGATCTGGCCCCAGGTATTTCGACGCGGATAAAAGGCCAAATACGAGTTGTAATCCGAATAACACCATTGCAACCGCAAAATACCAATATGCTACTGACTGCGATTTGTAACGCATGATCACTCTCCGTCTGGTTGGCCGAATTGGCAGCCGCCAATTCGGCCTTTGTTATTTTAGTGAATCGTTTTTTAGTGAATCGTCATTTAAGCGAAGCTAGATAAGCTGTTAAATGATCAAGCTGTTCCTGAGTCAGGCTCTTGTCATAGCCGGTGGGCATAAAGGATGTGCCGTTCGCCGAGTACATTTTTCCGGGTATCAGATGCGCGCTCGGATTCACGATAGATTCCCGAATGTACCCTTCCACATCCTCCGCACTGCCTGTGTAATTATCGGATGCGAGAATTTCGGCCGCTCGAGTGGCGAGCCCGGCAAGCGTTGGCCCCGCCATGTCAGCCCCGGGAGCTGTGGAGTGGCATGCGTTACAGGCGGGAACTGCGGTGCGGAAAACATGCTCGCCCTGCGCTCTTGGATCGTCCTCTGCTGTCACCGGCCTAGTCGCGGACGGAGCGGATTCCTCACCAGCCGCATGGGATCCTATGGTGTCTGCGCCAGGAACAAAACTTCCGGTGACAAGAATAGGTCTCGGCGGCCATCCTTGGTTATCGATTTTACTGACCCAATCTAAAAAGGCGATTAAGTCAGTGATTTCCTTATCGCTCAAATCCTGCTTTGGCATCAATCGACGATGCTTTTTCTCATCGTAAAATTGCGCAGGATCGCGCATATAGGCTTGCAGGTAAGCGTCTCCCCGATGCTGCGTTATCTTGGTTAGATCCGGCGCGTAATAAGCACCTTCACCCAGGAGCGTGTGACAATTAATGCAGTTATATTTGTGCCACACATCCTTCCCGTGAGTGACTTCGGGTGTGATCTGATCAGCGTTGGTGAGCGTGCCAAACTGCCGGTGGCTATCCAGTGTAAGCGCAAGGAATACCAGTGCAGAGACCGCCGTTGCGCCTATAGCGAAGTTACGAGCCTGTCGATTATTCATGATGGATTTGTCCTATACGCCGATGCCGTTCCAGTATGCCAGTGAAATTCCTACTGCATAGGTTATTGCCGCCCCCATGGCCAATAACACAACAAAACTTACGATTCTGAGCGGTGTGTAAAACGGCCTTTGCTGCATAGGATAATCCCCTTGTTATTAATTTTATTTAGACGTACTTTGTCCAGCAGAACCAGAATATAGCAGGTTAAAGACAAGCTTGTTAAACGTAATTATTATATTTTGTTTTTCTCGGCGTATCGTGCGACGGCACACTTAGGTTTTATGTCCACGTCTTTCCATAGTAAAAGCGCCTATGGTCCATCATTTGGCGCTTTCTCTTCGGCAGACAAAATGTCAGCAATCCTTGAACTGAATTTTCAATGGCCTGTGTGAAGCACGGCCTCTTTCGAGTTAAAAATTTCCGGATTCGCCTTGCCTTTCACGACCAGCACTCCGGCCAAGCCTTTTTCCGCGCGGGCCAGGGCATGGTCCACAATTATATAATTGCCGGGATAATCAACTTTGAACTCAACCATAGTCGCCCCACCGGGGGGGACTAATGTCGTTTGAACATCCGTCAGCGGCGGGGAGGTCAATGATGCCTGATCGTAGACGCGATCAAAAATCTCGCCAATAACGTGAAAGCTTGAGGTGAGGTTGGGGCCGCCCACTCCAAAAAATATACGAATGGTTTCCCCAACTTGGGCTTCGAGCTTATGGGTTTTGGTCAGAGCGGCCATATTGCCGTTGAACATCATGTGCTCAGGCTTCTCGTCGAGCATTTTTTGCAGAGAAAACTCGTGGCGCCCTGCCGAGCCGTGCCGCTCAGCAGTATAAAGTTCACCCTGCATGATGTAGAACTCGCGATCCACCGGCGCCAACCCACCTTCCGGCTCCACGAGAATCATGCCATACATTCCGTTGGTGATATGTTGAGCCACCATGGGGGTAGCGCAGTGATATACATATAAGCCAACCTGGAGTGCCTTGAACGTAAAACTTTTGGTTTGGCCAGGAGGCGCCTGAGTTACCGCCGCGCCGCCCCCGGGGCCGGTAACAGCGTGAAAGTCAACGGAATGAATATGGGTGCTGTTGGTCGCATTTTTCATGTTCACCGTTACGGTATCGCCCACTCGGACTCGTATAAAAGGACCGGGCACAGTGTCATTGAATGTCCAGTAGCGATAAGTACTGCCCTCCCCTAATTTACCTTCCACTTCGGTGGTGATGAGGTCTACAACCACATTCTTAGCTGCGCGCTTACCTACCGGTTCACCCACCTCATTGGGATTTTTCGAAAGATCGGGGGCACCAGAATCCACTTTCTGCTCTATGTCGCCGACGACAATTTTGCCAAACATTCCAGCGGCCTTATGGCCGGGCAATGTACAGAGATATTCATAAACGCCTTTCTTATTTGCCCGAAAAACAATCGCAGTAGCGGCACCCTTGCCTACAATTTGCTCGGATTTCGCACCAAACTCAGGGACGGCTATGTCATGGATGGCCCCATCTCCATTAACCACCGAGATGAGCACGACTGAATTTTCCGGTACCCGCAGATCTGGGTTGACCTGGCCTTTGGTCGGGCCGGATTCGCTGATGTAAACCAGCTTTCCCTCCGCGATATCGGTGCGTAACGTAAAGCGTACATCCGGTCTGGGTTTGACATCCTGATTACCTTGAGCAGCATAAGCGTGTGGCTGAAAAACGCCGAGCATTGCGACCAGGGTTAGCAAAAAAATCTTATTCATGAAAGCTCCTGATTTTTTTTATTAGCGATCGGAGATTAACATTTTAGCTGTGAATGCCCTAGTTTGGTGATGACGGAAATTGACTGGCTTAATGATGAGGAGAAAACAATAATTTTGGCTATATAGAGTTCGATCCCGGTGCCACGATGTGAGCTTAAGCGTCCACTATGGGGATGTATGTGAAAATGTTATTCAAATTAAATATAAATTTTTGGCAACGGCAGGCATCCCTGCCTGGGTGAAAAGCTACCAATAAAACGCGTTACTTCAACGTAACATTTCCCTTCATTAAAGCAACATGGCCAGGGAATGAACAAAAAAAGGTGTATTTTTCCCCTGCCTTTAGCGCATCGACTTTGAAGCTGGTGGAGGTTTTTTCGCCACCTCCGATAATTTCCGTAAACGCGATTACCCGCGCATCGTCAGGTTTAACATAGTGGTTTTCCAATCCGGCCGCGATAGCATCGGCGGCAGTCGCGCTAACATCGGCTTCCTTGGTAATGACCACATTGTGACCCATTACATTTTTCGCGAGTTTTCCCGAATGGGTGAGATTGATGGTGAATTCTTTACAAGATTTATCAATGACGATTTCGTTTTTATCAAATCTCATGGCATCAGTGCTGTCGATGTTGACGCTGCACGGATCAGCGCTCGCGTGTGCTGCTAAAGCGAACGGCATTATCGCTAGTATTAAGAACTTCTTTTTCATGGGTTTCACCTTTGAGTTTAGCGTTGAAATCTAAATAAAGTGTATAGCAAATTGTGTTATCTCGCTCATCAGACACCGCGCCGGGCAATTTAATCCGTACAAGTTAAAGCTGCTTAACGATACCAGGCCGAACATCATGAGCCAGGGGATTCCTCCGTAAATTGCCATGTGCACACGACGGATTTTCACAATTATCCGTTTAAATCGGTGAATGGGCGCTGAATAGAATTGCGCGATTTCTTCCTGCGGACTTCGCTGCATAAAGCGCAGCATCGGATTGCGTGAATAGCGTTTGAAGCAACATGTTGTTATTGGGTTTTGTACTGCTGACGCCGATACTGACCGTGATAAAAATATCACCTCTTTCGGTACGTAAAGGCGTGCTGGCAATTGCGACTAAAATTCGCTGGGCCACATGCATGGCATCGGTGCTGTTGGTTTCCGGCAAAATAATGCAAAACTCCTCGCCGCCGTAGCGCGCCACTATGTCTGTTGGCCGTAAGAGCTCGCGGAGAAGCTTCGCCATCGCCCGCAGACAATCGTCTCCGATATCATGACCAAAGCGATCATTCACTTGTTTGAAATGGTCAATATCCAACATCAGAACTGAAATTTCCGTTGATTTTCGTAAGCATCGCTGCCACTCCCTTGCTGCGCCCTCCTCGAGATAACGTCGATTGTAAGCTTGCGTCAGTGGATCTGTATAACTCAGCTCTTGAAGTTTCCGGTTGAGTTCGACGAGTTCTTGGGTGCGCTCTGCAACTCGCATTTCCAAGGTTTCATTTGCGCGGACTTGGATGGCGAGACTTTCTGCCTGCGCTTTAAAGCGCATGCGCCGCTCAAAATTAATGCGATCTGCCAAGGCGAAGGACAGCAAAATGGCTTCCAAAATCGAACCAACTTGAACCACGTTTTCGGTGAACGTGTTGGAAGGAAGTATGTTCAGCTTGTTGAAAGCAAAAATCATACTGCCGAGGAGGAAAGCGGACCAGGCAAGAACATAAAAGCGAGCCGAGGCAACCTGCCGGTGCCATGCATAAAGGCCTGCGGTCATGTCCGCTACGCATGCAAAGATCACGGTGACCACCAGTAGCATGATGCTAATTTGGTATGGTAGGAAAAAAGATATGAGTAATGCTGCAGCACCGATAAAAGCAAAGGTGACAATTGCGTGATCCAACACGGCGGAGATTTTTTTTAACTCGAGGAAACGACGGGTAAATAGGGCACCAAAGATCACCAAACATGAGAGGAAAACCGGTATTGCGTGATTGTTCCAAGCGGGTAGATCGGGCCATAGGTAACGAAATCCCAACCCTTTAAGTGCCAAAAAATAAAGTGGGGCGGATGCAACAAAGCCGGCATAATATAAGTAGCTTCTGTCACGCAGCGCGACAAAGATCAGCAAGTTGTAAATCACTAGGGTGAATGTGCCACCAAAGTAAAGTCCTTGAAGAAAATTGTAATTCGCTTGATGACGTAAGAACGCATTCTTTTCCCACAGGATTAGTGGAACCTGCATGGAGGATGCAGTTTGAATTCTTATATAAATCGATAACCCTTCCTGCGGTAGCTCAAGTGGTACAACGAAATTTCGGCTGGTCAAAGGACGCTTGTGAAAGGGCAAATTGTCACCCGTTCGATAGCTTTGCAGCGCTTGGCCATCTTTAACCAAATGTACGTCGATCTGATCGAGAAGCGGGTTAGCAATTTCGAGCAAGCGCTGAATGGGATGTGTTTGCGTACCGTAAAGCTCAAGCCTGAGCCACCAAACGGAATGGCTAAATCCTTTATTGAAAACATGATCTGGATTTTGCCGCCAGCTTTCACCGCCGCTCAACAGATCCTTTAGTGTACGGCTTCCGTCAGGGTCTTCGAGATAGAGAACTTGACTGTCGAGGATAATGCGCTCGAGCGGAGCACTCGATTGGGTCGCCGCTAGAGTGCATTCACAGAAGAGAAGTGCCAAAAAAAAGCGAGCGAGAAAAAAAAGCCTTATCCGACCCAGGTGTTGGAAATAACAATGCACGGCATCAGTTGCCATTTTTACCATTGCTCGCTTTGTCCCGAAGGATGATCCCCTAAACTTGAGAGTATAGTTCATGGTGTTCGCCGCGCTTCGCGTATCGGAACGGACCGCCATGGCCGCCAAATGCAATTGACACTTGTGTGACAAATCGCTCCTCTGCAATGATCTTTCTATCTTCTCTCGGAGGTTGGACTTTGATGTTTCGTTTTGCCGGTATGGGTTTTACGGTTCCCCTCTCCCCTTTGTTATTTTTTCTGTTCCTTTTTACCGTTCAGACGCGTGCGGAGGTTCCCGTGGATCCCCAGATTGAAGCGCTTATCAACGCCATGACTCCTGAGGAAAAAGCCGGCCAATTGACGATTCTGGCAGATGAATTCCGCAATACACCGCCGGGCGTGAATCCAGAGTTTAAGCGCCGGCAGATCAATGAATTGCTCGCCGATATACGCAGCGGGCGCGTCGGGGCTTTGTTTAACGGCCAGGGTGTGACTCTGGGCCGCGAGGCACAGCGCATTGCGATTGAAGAATCCCGGTTGAAGATCCCCCTGTTGTTTGGGGCGGATGTGATCCACGGGTTCCGCACGGTTTTTCCCATTCCCTTAGCCGAGGCGGCGAGTTTTGAGCCGGAGCTGGCGCAGCGCACCGCGCGGGTTGCCGCTATAGAGTCCACCGCCGCAGGTATTCACTGGACGTTTGCCCCTATGGTGGACGTAGCGCGCGATCAACGCTGGGGGCGCGTGGCGGAAGGTGCCGGCGAAGATGTGTATTTGGGCAAACTGTTTGCGGCGGCGCGGGTGCGCGGATTTCAGGGCAATAATTTGCGCGCGGACGATTCGCTACTGGCGACACCCAAACATTTCGCCGCTTATGGCGCAGTGAGCGGAGGTATGGATTACAACACCGTGGAAATTTCCCCGCAGACCCTGCGCGAAGTGCATTTCCCGCCGTTTCAGGCGGCGTTTGCCGCGGGTGCCTTGACCACCATGAGCGCGTTCAACGATATCAATGGGGTACCGGCCTCCGGCAATCGGTGGTTGATGACGCAGGTGCTGCGCGACGAATGGAATTTTGCTGGCTTTGTCGTCAGCGATTACACCGCAGACCTGGAGCTGGTGCGCCACGGCTACGCCGCCAACGGGCGCGAGGCGGCTCGCATCGCGCTGCAGGCGGGTGTGGATATGAGCATGCAAAGCGGCCTCTATATGAGCGAAATTCCCAAATTGCTCGCTGCCGGGGAATTGTCCATGGCGATTGTGGACGAGGCGGTTCGCCGGGTGCTCTATGTCAAAAAGGCCTTGGGATTATTTGAAAATCCCTACCGTTCACTGGACGCCAATCGGGAGGCGAGCCAAATTGAAATGCCTGCCCATCGTGCACTGGCCCGCGAAGCTGCGCGCAAATCCATAGTGCTGTTGCGCAACGAAGGCAATTTATTGCCCCTCGACAAATCTGCGCGCATCGCCTTGATCGGCCCGTTAGGTGACGATCGTAAAAATCTCTTCGGTCCCTGGACTTTATTCGGCCTGGATGAAAATTCCATAACCCTCAAGCAGGGATTATTAAATGC
>JAEZGT010000093.1 GCA_023416875.1 Pseudomonadota bacterium | reverse complement strand
GCGTGGGTATGGGAATCCAAACGCTCGCGCCGCTGTTGAATCAGTTTCTGGCGCTCATAGACAAGCGGCAAACGATATTTCATGCCGGCCTGGAAAAACAAAGAGACGATGCGGTGATTGAATAGGTCGAGGAAGTCCCGCAATGACTCATCGCGCATTTTCAGACGCTGGAACAGAATTTCCGTGTAGTGAAATGGCAGAACGCCGGTGGAGCCGGTCAGGCCCATAAAGCCGACGGTTACGTGCCAGCGTGATCCTTTACCGGCATTTTCCCGTTGAATACGGATAATTTCGCTGCCCGGAAATCCCAATGATAAATACGCTGAAAATCGTGCGAACTCGGTTATGGGCGGAGTGAAGTTCCCGACTGAGCGCTCATTCATCGCCGTGCCGCTACGGGTGCGGTTATGCAATACTGCGGCGCGCTCGAGCAGGCGCACCGCCTGGAAAAAAGGCACCAGTTCGGGCGACTGCAGCAACTGCTCGATTACAGCAGAATTTTTTCGCCGGATCTTGGCGGGCATTTTTTCAGATATCCTTCTTTACTTTTCAAACGCACCAGCGTGCGCGTGAACGAGTTGATAGGGCAATAGAGAGCAAAAAAATGCTCCAGCACTGTCGCAAATAAATAGCTGCTGCTGCCGGTCAGCAATTTTTCATCGAGTTCAATCTCAATTTCGAAGCCACGACAGATGGTCGCGTGGCCGTCGATATTGAGCGGCGCGCTGATAGATTTCGCGCGTACGGACTGCACGGATTCGATCAACCCGCGGGTTACCGAGGTTTCCTTAAAATCATATAAGCGCAGAATTTCTTTAAACGCCTCCGTCGAGTTGCCCTGCCCGCTGATGGAAAGCAGATTCAAGTTCAAGTGGGATATCAAACGCCAGCGTGCGCGGTTTTTCAATGGCGGCCTGATGGTGCTCGATGGTTGGGTGAGACAGCGAATGCGGCTACACGGCGGTGCGCCATTGACGCATTGCAGGCGCGGGTGGTCCAGCGTGAATGGCAATTTGCCCGGCAGGTCACGATTGCTGCAGGTTGTGTTGATTACCAGGGTCCGGTCGAAAGGTTGATTGGGATTAAAATTCAAATCCACCAGCGATAAATACATGTCAGTGCCTTCATCGCGTTCGTAATATCCCATTTTTGCGGGGCGACGCTGACAGTACCAATAAGCACGTCGATCGTCGTTTTGCTCTTTGTGGGTCAGACCATAAAACGGCAGATAATCACTGGTTTCGCCGGATGATGTGGTGGCGGTGACTTTGTCGACGGAATAGATTTCGTAGCCTATAGGACGGCGCGCGTCGGGCACGATCTGATATTCCATCTGCGTTTGATCAATTTTGACCGGATCGGCTCTGTGACTGAATAAATTCACCATAGGGCTGCAGCCGAGCGCAAAAGATTCCGCCGATACGTTATGTTCCAGTTCGATATCGGCAGTATTGAAATAAAAATAGATATCGAGCCGATTAGTAGCGGTTGCAGGAATTTTGCCCTCCAGTTCTATGTCGATGAACATGAATTTTTCAGGGAATACAAAAAATTCCGTCAGCAGGCGATAACCAATGGCAGAATTTGCCGGGTAAGGCAACAGGCCTTCGTCGTGTTTAAAACCTACGGGTTTGATCGCGTGGCTGCCGAGTCGCACTGGGTTGACATCACCTTCGGACGTCGCGGTAAAAACGTCGAGACAGCCATTCAATAAAAATTGATACAACGGGTAGGTATAAAGCGGCTGCCCTTTAAGAAATAACCGGAGTTTTTTCGGTGCGACTTCTTGTAGGGAAATGGCGTCGTTAAACGTCTGCAAGGAAATTTTCAGCACACTGGCCGCGCCGCGCACTTGTGCCGTGCCGGGTGTCGCAAAGGGGCGGCCGATCAGACTGGCATTGGTAATTTTGACCGGCGACAAATCCACGTCGTAAATAGTCGCAAAGCGGCAGTTTTCCCCTTGGAATTGCTCGGTTTCTACCAGCGTTTCTTTGGCAATACAAAAATGGCTATCGAGCTGGTCTTCATCCGGAACAAATTGCACCACGGACATGGAGGGAATGGGTCGCTGATAGTGGGGAAACATCACCCCTAAAATGGCATCGCTCAACTCTGGAAAGTCATCGTCGAGTTTGTGCTGAATGCGCGCATTCAAATAGGCAAAACTTTCAATTAAGCGCGAGGCATGGGGATCTTCGATGGTGTCGTTGTGAATGCCCAGGCGCCCGGCGATTTTGGGGTGTTCCTTGGCGAATTCGGCGCCCATTTGGCGGATAAACGCCAGCTCTTTTTCGTAATAGGGAAGTAATTCGTCAGCCATGTTTCGATTCTTCTACGGTAACGGCGCGCAGCACCGGTTCCAGCACCGAGTCGAATACCACGATTTCTGGAGCCGGGTCGGCATACATGACGGCATCAATGCGAAAACGCAAAGTGCGGTCTGATTTTTCATTGTTGTCGATATAGCGCACGGAAACGCTTTTGAAGCGCGGTTCGAAGGTGCGAATAATATTTTCGATGCTGCGGGTAAATTCCCGGCGTTTGGTCACGTCCAGCATATTGACGGTGGCGAGATCCGGCAGGCCGTAATTAAGCAGACTGCTCTCGATCTGTTGAAATTCGTCCGGTGTGGAAATAATGCGATAGCGGCTGTTGAGCAGACTTTCGAGATCCCGGCGAACGCTGTTGCGCAGATCCTTGAGCTTGCGCTGTCGCGATTTTTCCGAATCCATGCTGACTCCGGGATCCTCATCAAACAGCCGGTCGAGAATTGACTCGCGCAGATTGCGGTCTTTGTCTAGCGTTGCCATCAGGTGCCGCCTCCCGATTGAATCAGCTCGGTGACGAGTTCCAGCTCAGAAACCATTTGGTCTGCCTGATAATGTGGCACTAAGTGAATCATGCAGGTGTAATAACCGGGTTTTGCCGGATGCTCACTGACTTTTACCGCCGCCTCGCGCAGGGGATAGCGCGCTTGTGTTTCCCAGTCCAAATCTTCGCGACCGGTAGTGTATTGGAACAGCCAGTCGCGCAGAAAATGTTCGCAATCCTGAGCCGTCGCAAAAGAGCCGATTTTGTCCCGAATCATCACCTTGATGTAATGCGCCACACGTGAACCACACAGCACGTGCTGCAACATACCCGCGAGCCGCGCATTGATTTCTGCTTCCCTGCTCATCCCCTTTCTGGCCATATGAATGGAGGGATTGCTATAAAAAGCGACGTAGGGCGTGGCGTAACACTGACACAGCGGAATAAAACCGAGATTGCTGATATCGCGTTCGATGGAATCGGTAATCACCACGTCTGTTACCGGTTTCCAGGCAATATCGCTGGAATCCGTGGAAAAAACATCGCAGGGCAGATTGGTGACTATACCGCCGCCGACCTGATCGCGCGGCACGCCGCGAATATGGCCAAACCAGCCCACGCTGGCGAATTCCCGGATCAAAATGCCGGCGAATGCGTAACAGGCATTGCCCCATAAATAGTGTTGGTGTCCGTTGCGGCCGAGTTTCTCGTAAAAGAACAGGCCTTTGTAACTACCGGGAGTAGTGCGATAAGGGCGGCGCATCAGCGTGCGCGGCAGGGTGAGGCCGACGAATCGGGTGTCGGGTTTATTGCGCATGCTGCGCCAGCGCACGTATTCAGTTTGCGCAAAAATTGCCTGTAGATTCAGCGGCAGGCGCAGATCGGAAAATTGGTCCATACCGAACAGCTCGGGCGCTGCGCCGGCGATAAAGGGTGAGAACGAGGCCGCAGCAATTTCCGCCAAGCCCTCCAGTGCGGTGATATCGTCGTGAGGATGGCTGTCCGAGGGCTTGTGGTGAATTTCGTAGTCGCCAATCAATACACCGTAAGGTTCGCCACCGGGGGTGCCGTATTCCTCACTGTAAATCTTTTGAAACAGCTGGCTCTGGTCGAATTCCATCGCACGGCTGATATCGCGGACGATCTCCGCCCAAGTGATATCGAGAACCTTGAGCTTCGCGTTCTTGACGCTCTCCATTTGCACGGCGAGGTACCACAGCCCGCGCCAACTGGCTTCCAATTTCTGGAACGCAGAGTGGTGAATGATGGCGTTGAGCTGGTCGTTGATCCGGTGATCCAACTCGGCAATCGCGTGCTCGACAAGATTGCGCGCCTGTTCAGGCGAGCGCGGAAGGCCGGCATCGCTGCAGTGGTTGAACCAGAATTCAAACGCCCGCCGAGGATCATTTTCGGCGATGAATTCGTCGAGAGTGGTGATATAGGCCCGCTGGTCGAAGATATCTTCCAAGCGGATATGAGGGGATCGTTCTGGATCTACGCCGCTCGATTGACCGGTGGGATCTGATGGGGCAGGCACAGATGCGATCCTTGAGAAGTGAGTGGGGGATTGTTCCCCCACTTATTTTTGGTTAACCCGCTTTGGGAATATTGGCCACGAGTCGCAATGACGCGGTCAATTCTTCCATCTGCAGCCATGGGCGCATCCACGCGACCGCGCTGTAAACGCCGGGCTGGCCGGGGACTTCTTTCACTTCGATTTTGGCTTCGGCGAGAGGGAAGCGCGCTTTCATTTCCGCACTCGCGCCCGGGCTGGAGTTCACGTACTGGTTGATCCAGGTGTTCAGCCAGCGCTCCGCATCCTCCGCCTCCATGAATGAACCGACCTTGTCGCGTGCCATCACTTTCAAAAAGTGGGCGATGCGGGAAGTAGCCATGATGTAGGGCAGGCGCGCCGAAATAGCGGCATTTGCCGTCGCATTTGGATCGTCGAATTTTTTCGGACGCTGTGTGGTTTGCGCACCGAAAAATACCGCGTAGTCGGTATTTTTGTAGTGCAGCAAGGGGAGGAAGCCCAACTTGCTCAACTCAGCCTCGCGACGATCGGTGATCGCGATTTCGGTGGGGCACTTCTGATCCAAGTCGCCGTCGTCACTGATAAAAGTGTGAGTCGGCAGACCTTCCACCTTACCGCCACCCTCTGCACCGCGAATGGTGGTGCACCAGCCGTATTCGGCGAAGGCGCGAGTGAGGGTTGTACCCATGGAGTAAGCGGCGTTCATCCAGCAGTAGTCGTTGTGGTCCGCAGCGCGTGCGCGCGCATCTTCACCTGGCTCGATTTCTTCGAATGCAAATGCGTCGATGGGCTTGGTGTTCTTGCCATAGGGTGCGCGGGCAAGGACGCGGGGCATGGTCAGGGTGACAAAACGTGCATCTTCGGAATCACGAAATGAGCGCCACTGAATGTATTCCGCAGAATCAAAAATTTTCTCCAGATCGCGCGGTTTGGAAAGCTCGGTGAAGCTGTCAAAACCGAACATCTTCGGGGAAGCAGCGGACACGAACGGGCAGAATCCGGCGGCGGCCACGTTGGACATCTTGCTCAGCAGCGAAATGTCATCCGGGTGAGAAGAAAACTCATAATCGCCGATCAGCGCCGCGTAGGGCTCACCACCCGCAGTGCCGAATTCGCTTTCGTAGATTTTTTTGAAAATCTGACTTTGATCGAATTCCACCGCTTTTTCCAAATCCCGGGCAAGTTCCTTTTTGGAAATGTTCATCACCCGGATTTTGAGGCTGCTGCTGGTTTCGGAATTGCTCACTAAGTGGTGCAGGCCGCGCCATGAACCTTCCAGCTGCTTGAATTTATCCGCGTGCAAAACAGCGGAGAGCTGGCGTGACATAGCTTGGTCGATAGCAGCGATGGCGGCATTGATCGTGACGGACAGATTTTTGTCCCACTTCACGGTGCCTTTCATGGCCTGTTGTGTAAGCGTTTTCAGCAGGTCCTGCGCTTCATCGCGAGCGGTTTGTTTCGTCGCCGCAATCGCCTGTTCGAGAAAGCTGACTTCACCGGCTTCGGCAGTGCTCTGGCTGGCCAGTTCGGTTTCTTGATTTGCCATGTTACTTGTTCTCCTCTCCGCTGGCAGAATCCACACCTAATTCACTGGAAAGTGATTTCAGTGCCTCGGTATTTTTCAAAACGTCTTCCAGAATTTTTTCAAGGTCTTCCGAGCGGTCTGCTTTGGTGAGCAGATCGCGCAATTTATTGCGAGTTTCCAGAAGTTTTCGCAGGGGTTCAACCTGCTCTACCAGACGATGTGGTTCAAAATCTTCCATGCTGTTGAACTGCAGATTGACTGCCATTTGAGAGCCGTCATTTTCCAAAGTGTTGTCGACCTTCAGGTTGAGCTGTGGATTAATCTTGCTCATCAGGTCATTAAAACTTTCGCTATCGATTTGCGCGAATTTGCGGTCTTTGAGAGCTTTTTTACTATCGGCATTGTCACCGGAGTAGTCGCCCATCACTCCCATCACGAATGGAATCTCCTTTTTTTCCTGGGCGCCGTTGGCTTCCAAGTCATAGGTGATATGAACGCGGGGTTTTCTCACTCGCTTCAGTTTGTCGTGAATACTTTCGGCCATTGTGTCCTAACCTCAATTTAAGGTGAATTTATTCTTCCGTTTTTACTCCGGTGAGCTTGCCGTACTCTTCGAGTGTCTTATTATCGGAAATTAATTCGCGCATAAGCTCGGAAAGTGGCATGTTGCCCCATTTTACCGCTTTCTCCAAAACATAGGAAATTGGCGAATGGGGCTCCCTTTTCCGGAAAAACTCTGCAATTTCAAGCAGCTGTTTAAACGCTTGCTCGCGAGTTTCCGGCGGGCCGCCAGCCCGGATTGGCGCTGGCGATGCGGCGGATGACGCACCTGCATCCGTGGCAATTGGGTTGTCAGCAGTGGAGACTTCCATCACTGGAAATTTATGTTGTCCTAGGTGTTTGACGACACTCAGGCATTCCTCCAAAAGAGAAATAACCAAGCTGGTAGGTGGTGCGTCATAAGTGCCGCAGTACTCATCCAGACGTCCACTTATCTGTCGGTATAGGGCAATGCAATCAATAAGATCGTCGCGCAGGTCCGTCATAAATTCGACGGAGGATTCATTTATCGCTTTTTCAATATCTTCAAATTCAAAACCTAGTTTTTTGAATTCTTTTTCACGATTGTCTGAATCTTGAATACGTTGGGTCGCCAACGCTTTTTGGCACTCCCAAAACGCGAATGGACCGACGGAATTACCCTGAGTGATAAGGCTGGTGCGGATAGCGGAAATTAAAACACCTTCCTGGCCGGTGCCATTGAGTCCGGTAATCGGAGCAACTTTGGTTTCGAGACCATCTTCGTCAGGTGTCGGATAAAGATCTTCCCAAAAGTGGTCGATCAGACCGTCCAGCAATTTAAAGCCGTCGCGCAGGCCGCAGAAGCCGTGGCGTCGCAAGAGGGCTTCCAGATACCAACAGGCAACCTCGAGATCCTTGCTTTCCTGAGTGAGAATTTTGGGCGCCAAATCAAATACTTTGCGCCAGTCGTCATCTGGGCTGCCAAGGTCGGCGCCAATGGCATTTTTGCGCTCGGTTTCGCGGGCGGAATTACGGGCGGTTTTGACCTGGAAATAGAGAGAGTTGGACGTGGCGTTTTGACGGCAATCCTTACCAGCAGGCATGTCATCCGATATTGGCGCGAGCAACGCCTCCAAATCGATTGATGTCAACGATGCCATATTAGCTTTCCTTCTATTAGCGTTTGTTACGTCGGGCGCGGCAAATTACATTCCGGCCTGATTCGCCTGGGCTTCCATACCAGCGCCTGCTGACGCGCGAGTTGGCGAGTACGCAAGTCTAGAGCACATCAGTCTGCATGAAAAGTGCTCACCGGCGGAAATCGGGTGTAATGGAGAGGCGACCCGTCCTTGTGCCGAAGCTTTCATCCTGCAGGCGATGGATAATATACTACCCGGCTTGTTTAAGGTACTCATGCCAAAGATTGGTCTGTCCTGCGATTTCCTACTGACTTTTTGCTGAGACAGTCCAGGTCAACTGACACAAAATCAACCGTCGGACGTTCGGTTCAGGAAGAAATTCGAATGGCGTTGCAACTCACCATCATCAAATTTCCCCCGGGTACGGTTCTTGGGGAAGACCGTAAATCTTTTGGTCCCCAAGGGGGGCTAATCGGGCGGGGTGTGGACAACGACTGGGTTCTGTCCGATCCCGAGCGCTTCCTATCCTCCAAACACTGCCAGGTTACCGCCGAGGGCAACCGCTATTTCCTGATTGACCTCAGTACCAACGGCACCTTTCTTAACGGATCTGCTGAACCTCTAGGGCGCGGATCCCGGGTTGCCCTCAATGACGGCGACTATTTTGATGTGGGTGAATACCGCTTCCAAGTCGCTCTTGCCAAAGAGGCGGACCCCTTTAGCACTTCACCTTTCAGTACAGGCACTTCGTTTGCCGACAAAGATCCGTTTGCCACTAGCGATTACGCGTTTGGTCAGCCTTCCTCGTCCGAATCCATATTCACGAGCAGCGAATACAGCGGCGCGATCCAGGAT
>JAEZGT010000073.1 GCA_023416875.1 Pseudomonadota bacterium | reverse complement strand
GTTGTATGTGGCGCTCACCCGGGCGCAAAAACAGCTATTTATCACCTTGCCGGACACAGCGGCGGATCCCGCGTCCAGCAGCGTCAGCCGCTTTGTCGCGGAGATGCGCATAGACACCAGCTGTGCGGTAGGAGAAGCGCTCGATACTGGCGCTTCCCACGTTGTTCTGGAGCGGCCAGTCAGCGATGTGCTCCGGCGTTATCTCAGCACCATCGGGAGTGCGTTGCGTATCGAGGTAAAAGAGTCCGCCAGATTGCCACCAGCCGATTGGCAACCTGGTCAGCGCGTCCACCACACTATTCTCGGTAGCGGCGAAATCCAGGCACGGGATGACCGCCGACTGCATATTCGCTTTCACGACGGCAAGGTGCGCATCCTGGCCAGCGATGTGGCCGCGCCCCATCTGACGCTTGAGGACACCTAATGAACGGACATTTGGATGAACTGCTGCGCACGCTGCCGCAAACCGGTTCTGTGCGTTGGATCGGTGTGCGCCCCGCGCGCGGGCAACCCATGGAGCTTATAGACGCTGTGGAGGCGCGACCGGGCAAAGGATTGATCGGCGACCGCTACGGGGGCAGGGGCGGCAAACGCGAGGTCACCCTGCTGCAGTGGGAACATCTGCCGGTGATCGCGAGCCTATTGGGACGGGACGAGGTGATTCCAGCTAGTCTGCGCCGCAATATCGCCGTTGCGGGCATCAATCTGCTCGCCTTGCGCGACCGGGAATTCACCATCGGCAACGCCGTGCTGCGCGGTACAGGTCTTTGTCAGCCGTGCTCGAAGATGGAAACCGCACTGGGGGCAGGAGGTTACAACGCCATGCGCGGCCACGGCGGCATCACCGCGCAAGTGATCAAAGGCGGCATCATCCGCCTGTGGGACGAGGTGATGCTCGACGCCAAAACCCTATAAATCCTCAGCGCGACTTGCCATAGCGCTGCAGCACATGGAAGGCCATGCCGAGAGCCAGGCCTTCGCAACATCTAAGAAAAGATGGTACCTATCAGCTTGCCAGCAACTGGCCCTGCTGGCGCTCCAACAATGCCGCGAAAGGAGGTTTGAAACCGACGAGGTTGACGCGATCTTCGTCTACCGGGTGGACTTCGACTCGCGCCTGCAGCAGGGGGTCGAGTAGCGCCGTCTGGATAAAGATGCCGTTGTCGGATACGGCCAGCTTAACGTCGCAATCCGGATGGCAGACTTCCGCCACAACTTGGAAACGGATGCGCTGCTGGCGGTTGAGCTGGTAGGCCAGGTGCGCACAGCAAACCGCGCGGAAGGCGGCTTCGGAAGAACTTTCACTGCTGGTGAACCGAATGCAGTAGATGCCAGCGGCGGTTGGCGCTCCCACGCGAACGCCACCGTAGAGTGCGAGCACCTCATCTAATGAGCTGTCAAACCGCTTCACCAGCTCTGCAAACATGTCGCTGTTGAGCTGCTGCTCGAGGCGCTGGCGGTTGGGCACGGCCAACACCAAATCGCTGTGGCGCAACACCGCTTCTTCAGGCTCATCCTCCCCATCGGCAGGCGGACTCGTCTCTTCCCTGTCGGAGTTATTGTCCGAGCCATCGAGAGGGGGCAGTTCGGTATCACAAGGTTCGGGTTCGGCAGCTTTGCGTTCGCGCCGAGGCAGCTCCACCGGGCGCAGCTCCCACGCAAAGCCGCGAGTATCGTAAAGCGCCAACCCCGCCATCAGCGCCAACAATAAAGCTGTGCCAATCAGTGCCCAGCGCACTGCCGATTCCCCGGGGAAATCGGCATTCATCGTGATGGTGACGTGACCGGCAATGCTGTCGTGCAAAGGAATGGGAGCTGAAAAAGCTTGGGAAGGCACACTTGGCTGCGGCTGCCCGGCCTGCACCAGCAGACTCTGCCCCAGATCGTGAACTGCCGCCATGATCACTCGCGGTTGCGCCTGCACTTCCTGCATGACCGCGTGCATGCTCACCAGATCGTGGCTGATGGCGGCATCCATGACGTTTCTCGCCGCCAGTTGCGCGAGGGCGTTGCCGAATTCCTGCAGCAGCTCACTGTTTTTCTGGGCGCCGCGCTCGCCGAGCACAAACGCCGTCAATAAAAGTCCGAGCAAGGCGCCGACGCTGAGGAAAAAAACCGGCGGCAGTCGGCGCCAATGGACGAGCGGTAGGGAAATCTGTTTGGGCATGGGCAAGTCACTATCTGAAGGACAAGGTTACCGCCATCCGACACGCGGTCCGTGCGCGGAAAATGGCGGCTAGTGTACCTGAATCCCCGGTCCTGAGCAGCGCCAAGCGCGGCAGCAATCGCCCTGGCGCTTCTGTATAATGCCGCCTCCATTTTCCTGGCCTGTTTCCCCGTGCGCGAATTGATTCTGATCACTATTTCCGGCATTGACCGCCCCGCTGTGACCTCGACAGTCACTTCTATCCTGGCGCGACACAAAACCAACATCCTCGACATAGGCCAGGCCGTCATTCACGAGAACCTCACCTTAGGCCTGTTGGTGGAGTTTCCTATCGACGAAGATCCCGCGCCGATCATTAAGGAAGTGCTGTTCCGCATGCACGAGTTCGGCATGCAGGTGAAATATCAACCCATTACCGAAGCCAGTTACCAAGATTGGGTCAACCAACAGGGCAAGGGCCGTCATATTGTCACCTTGCTGACACGCCAAGTGACTGCGGAACAAATAGCCGCTCTAACCACCATAGTCGCCGAGCACGGTCTTAATATCGATGCCATCAGCCGCCTTTCCGGCCGCGTTCCCCTCGACAGCGTCGATAGCAAAAGCAAAGCGTGTGTGGAATTTTCCGCCCGCGGCACCCCGAAAGACATTACTGAACTGCGCGCTGCTTTTATGGAGTTGTCGACTCGCCTGGAGATCGACATAGCCGTGCAGGAAGACAATATGTATCGACGCACCCGCCGTCTGGTGTGCTTCGATATGGACTCCACTTTGATTGAGGCTGAAGTCATCGACGAACTCGCCAAAGCGGCAGGCGTCGGCGACAAAGTCGCTGCCATTACCGAAGCGGCTATGCGCGGCGAGCTCGATTTCAAAGCCAGTTTCGCCCGTCGCATGGCGCTGTTGCAGGGATTGGACGCGAGCGTTCTTGATCACATCGCAGAGCGACTAGCCCTCACCGAAGGTGCCGAGAATTTGATGCGAACATTGCGCAAACTCGGTTACAAAACGGCCATTCTGTCCGGCGGTTTCAGTTATTTCGGCCGGTATGTGCAAAGCAAACTCGGTATCGATTACGTATTTGCCAACGAACTGGAAATTGTCGACGGCAAAATCACCGGCCAGGTTGTCGGCCAAGTGATCGACGGCCAGCGCAAAGCCGAACTGTTGCGCGAGCTGGCCGCTAAAGAGGGTATTTCCCTGGAGCAGGTAATTGCTGTGGGCGACGGCGCCAATGACTTGCCTATGTTGAGCATCGCCGGACTCGGCATCGCCTTCCGCGCCAAGCCGCTGGTCAAGGCATCCGCCAAACAGTCAATCTCAACACTGGGACTCGATGCGATTCTCTATCTGATGGGGCTGCGTGATCGCGACATACGCTCGGACGCCTAGAGGCTACCGCCGATATGCCCGAGCTTCCTTGCCGGACGATTCCGGGCTATGGTTATGGGTCGCGTTAGATTTTTGAATTGTTATGAAACCCATACCCACAAAAGCTGAGTTGCGCGCAGAGTTGGAAAAGCAAATCCAGGATTATCTGCAAACCGGCGGCGTGGTCCAGGACGTGCCGCGCGGCCAGAGCGGTCATCTCGACAACCGCAATCTGTTCGGCTCTATTGGACAGAATCCGCCGCGCCAGGAACGCACCCCGGTGGATGAC
>JAEZGT010000004.1 GCA_023416875.1 Pseudomonadota bacterium | reverse complement strand
CGTTAATAATGCGCTGATCACGCCAGCCAACCAAAAATGTCTCATGTTGTTCTCCGCTTTGTTAATAGTTTTTAACCGCATTAAAGCGCGTCCAGGTATTCCGCCAGAGCCTGTAATTCACCGGTGGTCAGGCTTTTGACCGCAGTATTCATAATTGCAGCCGGACTGTTGCTGCGCGCGCCGCTGTGCCAGTTAAGCAATTGTTCTTCCAAATAATGGCGATCCTGCCCACCGATGATCGGAATCAGATTTGCGGGTATGCCAGGCTGTGCGATAGAGGTTTTGCCATCCCAACCGTGGCAGGATGCGCAAGCGAGCAAACCACGAGCCGGATCACCTTCACGATACAAGCGCTCGATATCCGCGCGTGGCTGTCGTCCCGCTGCGCGTGCACCCTGCTCACCTTGCTGAACATAAAATGCGATGATGTCCGCCGCATCCAATGGGTCCAGGTCCGCAGCCACGCGATTCATAAATTCGTGCTTGCGCGCTCCGCTGGCAAAATCCCGCAATTGTTTGAGCAAATACTCCGGATGCTGTCCTGCGAGGCGCGGCACTTTCATGGATTCATTATTGCCCTCCACATCACCGTGATCACCGTGACATTCACGGCAGCGTTCATCGTCTGCCTTGATTGCGCCGGCCTCAGGATTGCCCGCCTGGGACGCGGCCCAAGCGCCGCACCCCGATACTGCAAAGGCGATGAATAAATTCAAACGCCAAAGCAAGCCAACATGTTTACGGCTCATATGCCGACGTAAAAAAATCGCCACCGTCATAAGATATCTGCGTCAGTCTTCGCGATAGAAAGTATGACAGGCGCGGCAAGCGCGGGATAAATCCGTGGCCGAATTTGCGGCAGACTCAAAATCGCGGGCTTCGACAGCGGTGAGAATGGCCGCAGTCAGTGCGCGGCTTTCGCGGGAAATATTTACCGCATCCGCTGCGTCCGGCTGCTTCACGTAATGTTCTTCCACTACAACAAATAGATCCGCCAACTCGCTGGCGTCTTTAAGTGAAGGCTCGGCTTTTTCTAATGCAATATTGGAGGCCAAACTGTCGTTGATCTCTTCAATCGTCTGCATCAAATCCATATCCACATCGGCAAGCGCTGTGGAGGTAATCAAGAGTGCCGTTAACATCGGCGCGAATAACTTCGACATAAACCTCTTCCAGAAAAAAGTGCGGTGGCGGACATTCGCAGTTGTGCCGCACCGCCAAGAGAGAGACTGTTAGCGCAGCGACTCAGGCGGGACCCGGCCGCGCCAGGCCATTCCCGTCTATCAAACGCCGCGCATTTCGGATCAGGCCAGAATATCCTTGACCACCTTGCCGTAAACCACGGTCGGGCGTTCCGAGCGGCCATTGTTGATAAAGGTGGTTTTCAGGTGGTTGAGGCCAAGCAGATGCAGCACTGTTGCGTGCAGATCGTAGGTGTCCACTGCGGTGTTTTTATCCGCAACCTGCAAACCGATTTCATCGGTGCCACCGTAGGTATATCCGGCCTTCAAGCCGCCACCCGCAAGCCACTGGGTGTAACCCCATGGGTTGTGGTCGCGACCGGTGCCGCTTTCACCCCAAGAGGTGCGGCCAAACTCAGAAGTCCAGACCACCAGGGTGGTTTCCAGCAGACCCAGAGTCTTCAAATCATGCAGCAGACCGGCGATGGGCTTATCCACCATTTTCGCCATGAGACCGTGGTTTTTTTCCAACTCGTCATGAGCATCCCAACTGATAATGTCGGATTCGCCTTCGGGCGCGCCGCTGACCACCTGGATAAAACGCACACCGCGTTCAACAAGGCGACGCGCGCGTAACAGCGTTGTACCGTAGCTGCCGCTGATGGGATCGTTAATGCCGTAGAGTTCTTTGGTCGCGTCGGATTCTTTGCTCAGGTCCACCGCTTCGGGTGCGGTGACTTGCATGCGATCCGCCAAATCGTATGAACGCAGGCGCGCTTTGAGTTCCGTATCCGACGGGAAACGCTCGCCACCCAGCTGGTTGAGACGGCGCAATAAATCCAGAGATTTACGCTGCTGATCCGCTGTACGCAATTCCGGGCGCTCCAGGTAATAAATGGGTGACGGACCCGGACGGAATGCGGTGCCCTGATAAACCGCCGGCAAGAATCCGGAATTCCAGTTGGCGGAACCTGCGCGCGGTTCGGAGGGGCTGTTGTACATCACCACGTAGGGCGGCAAATCCGGATTGGCGCTGCCGAGGGCGTAGGAAATCCATGCACCCAGAGAGGGTCGGCCCGGATTCAAATCACCGGTATTCAATTTCAAAATCGAAATATCATGCGTCGCACCGATGGTCACACTGGATTTAATAAACGTGAGTTTGTCCGCGTGCTGCGCAAGATTGGGCACGAGATCAGAAAACCATGCGCCGCTTTCACCGTATTGTTTCCAGGTGCGTTTGGAGGTGAACAAGGTGTTCACACCGCCTTGGGTACTGGTTTTGATACCGGTGAGAAATGAATCCGGCACCGGTTTGCCGGCCAATTTTATTAGGTCAGGTTTGTAATCATAAAGATCAAGCGTGCTGGGCGCGCCGTTCTGGTGGAGCCAGACAACGGATTTAATTTTCGCTGGAAAATGCGGCTCTTTCGGAGCCAGCGGATCGATTAATTCCGCAGCAGTTGCAGCGTTAATAGTGCCGAGACCCGGAATAAAACCAGTCAGGGCGGCAGCCCCCAAACCTATACCGGTGTGCTGCAGGAAGTGGCGTCTTGATTCGTTTGTCATCTTGTTATCCTCAAATTCAGAAAATTCAGAACATTTATTCCAGTTGAAGCTATTTTCGGGACGGCCCCCCTGGGCCATCCCTGGTGAAACTGTCTTCGGAATGGCCCGGGGGCCATCCCTGGGGAAACATCAAAAGCGATAAGCGAAATCGTTGGAGTTGGCTACTGTGTGGACCAAGTCAACCAATGCGGCGGCTTTGAAGGGATCCAAAGGAGGATTGCCCTGCAGGCCCGTTGGCACCGCAACTTCAAACTTATCGGTCCAGGCTTTGCTCTGAATGACTTTTTCCTGTTCTTTCAAAAAGCTTTTCAGCGCGGATTTTTCCGTGCGATTGGGTTCGCGACTGAACAGGATTCGATACAGGTGCGCGAGCTGCGCATCGGTATTGGTTCCCGCCTCATTAATTACCCGGCCTGCGAGAGATTGCGACCATTTGCTTACGATGTCGCTGTTAAACAATGTCAAAGCCTGCAGCGGCGTCGTCGTCACATTGCGCTTGTGATGTGGCGCGGAAGGATCGGCCGGATCGAACGATGCGGTCAGCGGGTACGGCATACTGCGACGCACGAAGGTGTAAATGCTGCGACGCTTGTGATCTTCCGGATTTTGGGACACGGGCCAGAGTCCGCCGCCGTTGAAATCCACACCGGAGGCACCGAGGTTCGGCGGCAGCGGCGGGAACACGGCGGGTCCACCAATAGTCGGATTTAAATCACCAGATGCGTACAAAAGTGCGTCGCGAATTTCCTCAGCTTCAAGACGTTTGCGCGGATAAATCGCCAACAAGTGATTGTTGGGATCTACCGCGAGAACGTCCGCACGTTCCGCAGAGGATTGGCGATAAACACTGGACAGCAGAATTTCCCGATGCAACTTCTTAACGCTCCAGCCGTTATCCACGAATTCATGCGCGAGATAATCCAGCAATTCCGGATGCGTCGGTTTTTCGCCAGCGCGGCCAAAATCACCCGGAGTACCGGCGATGCCGCGAGCAAAATATTGCGACCACACACGGTTGACATAAACGCGGGGAGTCAGCGGATTTTCCGGACTGGCAATCCAATTGGCTAATGCGCTGCGGCGACCGGTGGACGATTGAGTCGGGCTGGTAGCCGGCTCATTGTCACCGCTCCAGAGCGCAGGCAGGCCCGGTTGTACCTCTTCAAGCGGACGCTCGTGAATACCCGTAAAGCGCACATGAATTGGCACTGGCTCTGGACCGAGTTCCAACGCAGTGGTGTAAGTTGCAGAACCGCCTGCAGGTTTCAGGCTATCGTATTTTTTCAATTCCTCACGCAAACGATCGTACTCAAGCTTGAGTTCGACATAGCGCAATGAATAATCCGGAAAGCCTTTTTTGCTGGCTTCTCCCAGATAGGAGGCAATGTTGTTTTCACTCACCACTGCTTTCAGGCGAAAATTTACCCAGCGGTCCAAGGGAGTCCACAGCGATTCAGGTTTGAAAATCGCGTCGCGGCTATCCGTCAGATAACGCTCTTTGTAATACTGCAGGCCAATTTCACGAATTTCGTCCACTATGGCTTTTTGTGCCGCGCGAATTTCCTTAGTGGCATCCTGGTAAATTGCCTGCTGCTCGGCAAAGGATTTATCCCATTCTGTTTCGCTACCCTCTTTGATAGGCGTTCTTTCATTAAAGGCGACATTCGAGAAATACGCCTGCAGCTCGAAATATTCCTTCTGGGTAATTTTGTCGACTTTATGGTTGTGGCAACGGGCGCAACCAATGGTCGACGCCAGGAAGGTTTCGCCCACCAGATCCGTGATATCGGTGGCGATCTGATAGTGGCGCTGCACCAAGTCGCGGGAGTTGGCGTTGTCGGGATAGCCGGCCAAAAAGCCCGTGGCAATCTGTGCTTCCTGGTTGTCAGGCCATAGTTCATCGCCGGCGATCTGCTCTTTAATAAACTGGTCAAACGGCTTGTCGGAATTGAACGCGTTAATCACGTAATCGCGATAACGCCAGTTGTTCGGACGGGTCACGTCATTCTGAAAACCTGAGCTATCGGCGTAACGCGCCAGATCCAACCAGCGGCGCGCCTGGCGCTCGCCGAAGTGCGGTGATGCCAACAGGCGGTCCACCAGTTTTTCATAGGCGTCTGGAGAGCGGTCATTTTCGAACTCCGCCACTTCCTCCGGTGTGGGCAGCAGGCCCCAGGCGTCTAGTGTGGCGCGACGGATAAAAGTCCCCCTGTCTGCATCGGGAGCCGGCGTCAACCCGTGGGCTTCGAGCCTTTCCAATACAAAAGCATCAATGGGAGTGCGCACCCATTTGTCCTGCTCAACTGCGGGCACTGTCGGTTCCGCCACAGGCTTATAGGCCCAATCGCGCGCAACAACCGCTGGCTTGTATCCCGGCTCTTCTTTTTCGGTTTTTGCCGCCCCGGCGGCCCAGGCCGTCGGCACACTTAAAAGCAGCGCAAGATATAACTTTTTAATTTTCATCAAAGGACTCCACAAACTGTTGCGATTGTCGATTTTTATGATGGAAAAACAGCAGCTTTTTCCACATTGTGTTTCTGTGAATGACAAGAGCAACTCGCGGGCCAGTATTTAATGAATTTTTCTGCAACGCTTATTATGAATTCTGGGTTTATCGATGATAAAAATCGATTTTGGCGGCGCCCAGAAATAAAAAAAGGGCACAAAGGTGTGCCCAAAGAGCGCTATGCCTGGTAAGGCTTTTGCGGGTGAGGAATGCGGAAAATCCGCAGGCTGGGATACATTGCGATTCATGCCGTCTTTAGGCGGCATGAATGCATGTCAAGAGAAATTGAATCGAATGGCTTAATTAGCGGCGAAGCAGTAGAAAAAGCCAGCACCGCCGGTGGCTTCCAGATTGGCCTGGCTGCAACCGCGACTGTCATGCACAGAATTCCAGGAGGTGCTACCGCCGCCAGTTCGGTCAAAGTGCCCTACACGCGCAGAACCCGCACCATCCGAACTGCTGGTGAAATTGCGGCAGGTTTTATCTTCATCTGCAGGATAAGCCGTGCCATCGGCCTGTGAGCCGGTGAGAATGTCATGCTGGTTCGGCCTCGTAAAACCACCGTTGATTGGCTCATTTTTTTCCGTCAGCACAGTGCGCAAGCTCAAGTTGTTGCCCAGACGCGCCTGCTCCAGGTTATCGCCATGCAAATGCGCCACATCATTGGCAATGACAGCACCAGCGGCATTGTGCCAAGGACCTTTGCCTATACGGTCGCGGGCATTAACGGCTGGCTTGCCATCAGCTGCTTGCGTGCTCAGATAAGCGCGCCAGGTTTTATTGCCTGCGCCTACGGCAGCGGCCAATTTCTGGCAATGCGCGTCTGCCCCGGCGAGGCCACCTAAATCGGCGCCTTTACCTGACCCCACGCTGGTTACAAAAAAGCTCAGCGGTGGTTTGGGCTGTTCCGGTTGCGGGGCTTGGCCATAGGCTTGCACCGCACACAGTGACAGAGCCAAAGAAGACACGGAAAAGATTTTACGAAATGTCATAGCAGGTCCTTACGGCTTAAAAAATCCTGCGCAGTTAACTGCGCAAGTGTTGGTTGAAAAATTCAATCGTTCGCCCCCAGGCGAGTTTGGCCGCAGCCTCATCGAAACGCGGTGTGGTGTCGTTATTGAATCCGTGCTGGGTGCCCGGATAGAGATGCGCCTGATAATTCACCTTGGCCGCTTTTAAAGCCGCTTCATATTCTGGCCAAGTGGCATTGATGCGCTCGTCGTGCTCGGCGAAATGGATAAGCAATGGTGCTTTAATTTTTTTGACCTCTGCGGTTTCCGCAGGGCGTCCGTAAAATGGCACGGCGGCGCCGAGGTCGGGGATACGGGTGGCGAGCAGATTGGAAATTCCGCCGCCATAACAAAAGCCCACCACACCGACCTTACCGTTGCCATCAGGATATTTTTTCAATATCTCTGCAGCGGTGACAAAATCTTCGGCTGTTTTCCCTTGATCAAGCTTTTGGAAAAGTTCGCGCGCTTTATCTTCATCTCCTGGATAACCGCCCAAGGTAAATAACGCGTCTGGCGCAAACGCAATAAAATTATCCAGCGCGACACGGCGGGTAATATCTTCGATATGCGGATTCAAACCGCGATTTTCGTGCACCACCAAAACCGTCGGCAATTTGCCAGTGGCTTTGGCGGGTTTCACCAAATAACCACGCAATTTGCCATTGCCGTTGGGCGACGGATATTCCACATATTCTGCTTTGATGCGCGCATCATCCGGTTTGATTTGCTGCGCCTCTGCAAACTGCGGACTTAACGCCTGCAGCAATGCGGTTGCGCTCACACCGCTGAGTGCGGCGTATTTTGCGGAGCCGAGCAGAAAGTCCCGTCGCGATACGTCACCGTGAACATAACGGTCAAACAGGCGCAGGACTTCGGGGTGAAAATCATTAGCAGTTTTGCGAGTCATGGGTGGAGGTCTCCATTAGGTTATTTAACGCGGCCGGAATATCCGGGTGTTTCCACCGCGATTTTATACGCAGCACCGCGTCCTACGACATAGAGAGTCTTTTTATCCGTCCCGGCAAACGCGATATTTTGCGGCTTATGGGGAACTGGAATGACACCGAGAGCCTTGCCTTTCTTGTCGAAGACTTCGATGCCGCTGTTGGAGGTCACATACAGGCGATCCTTATCATCAATCGCGAGACCGTCGGCACCGCTGGTCGATACGCCGACTTCGTTTTTCTGCAAGCCTGCGGCGAGTTTGGCGAAATTGCGGCGGTTACCCAGGGAGCCATCTTTTTTTACGTCAAACGCCAACACATATTCCCCGCTGGTGTTCGCGACATAGAGTGTTTTTTCGTCGCGGCTCAACTGGATACCGTTAGGACGTTCAATGCCGTCAGCAACGCGGCGAGTTTCGCCTTCCGGTGAAACGTAATAAACCGCAGTTCGTGACGGTTCGGTTACACCGGAACCCGGAGTAACGCCACTATCGGTAAAATAAATGCCGCCATTTTTGGCCAATACCAGATCGTTGGGGCGCTGGAATTTCTGGCCTTCATATTCCTTAACCAGAACTTTTTTTCGCGCTTCTGGGTAAATAACACCCACCTGAGTATCCGCGACCTGCACGGCGATCAGGTCGCCTTGTTTATTGAATGCCAGACCATTGGCACCGTTGGTGTTTTCCAGAAATGTGGAGATGGTATTGTCCGGCGCTATGCGGGTAATGCGGTTTGCGCGGGTTTCCGTAAATAAAAAACTGCCATCGGGAGCGGTGATCGGCCCTTCGGTGCCTTCAAAACCTTCCTTAATAAATTCAATTGGGGTTCCTGCTTTTACGACTCCGGGAATAGCGGGAGCCTGTGTATTGGCGTAGCCGATAGAAGCAGACAAAGAGAGTGCGGCGAACAAGGCCTGGAGACCGCGGACCCTGTAACGGCGGGAAAGTGTGCCGGAAGCATTGTTCATGAAACTGATCCTAATAGATAGAGAGAGCCAGCCCCATCGCAAGGATTAGGCCAAGCGTCAGCCCCGTGAGAAATAAATCAAAAGCATTTGTTTTTAAAGAAAATTTAATACTGCTTGGATATTTTTGCGCAGCATCTGAACAGCGCTTTGTGTTGCCAAGACAGCAGCACTGTTGAATTTGAAAACCGTAAAACCGAAACAGCGGGGTGTTGAACTGAATGCGATACATAGTAATATGCGCATATCCATATATAAGAAGACGAATAAAATGCTCGACCCTACAGAATTCTTTAAATGCCTGTCCGATGAAACGCGTCTGAATGCCACGCTCCTGATCTATCAGGAAGGTGAGCTTTGCGTGTGCGAACTGGTCGAGGCGCTGAGCGATAGTCAACCCAAGATCTCCCGCCATCTGGCGCAGCTGCGCAGCTGTGGTGTCCTGGACGATTCTCGTCGCGGCCAATGGGTCTTTTATTCCGTCGCAAAGAAGCTTCCCGCGTGGGCGCTGGAAGTGCTACACGCAGCACATGGAGCTCATTCCGATACCATCAAAGCCCTGCAAAAAAACCTGAAGGCGATGAAGAATCGCCCCCAATGTTGTTAACCACCCGAGGTCATTCTGTGAAAGTTCTTTACATCTGCACCCACAATCGCTGTCGCAGCATTTTGAGCGAGGCGATTACCAATCATTTGTCGCAAGGCAAATTGCAGGCATTCAGTGCCGGCAGCCAGCCTGCGGGAGAGGTACACCCCCTGTCTTTAAAATACCTGGCGGAAAAAGGCGTGCCGATTGAGGGTTTAAAAAGCCAATCCTGGGACGATTTTGAAGCTGAGCAGCCGGACATAGTTGTCACCGTCTGTGATAGCGCCGCCGCAGAGGCTTGTCCGGTGTGGCTTGGAGATACAGTAAAAGTGCATTGGGGTTTACCTGATCCTTCTAAATTAGAGGGCTCTGAGGCAGAAGTTCGCGATGCATTTTATGCAGTGATGAATACCATCGAACAGCGCGTGCGCAAACTGTTAGGACTGCATCTCGACCCACTGACAAAAGACGAGCGTCAGGCATTGCTGAATCAGCTAACTCAGGAGCAAAAATAGTGGGCTTATTCGAACGCTATCTGACTGTGTGGGTCGCCCTGTGTATCGGTTCCGGTGTACTGCTTGGAAATTTAATGCCGGGGTTGTTTCAATGGTTTGCCGCTTTGGAAGTTGCCCACGTCAATATTCCGGTCGCCATTTTTATCTGGGTGATGATATATCCAATGATGGTTCAGGTAGATTTTTCATCCATCAAAGATATTCGCAAAAAGCCTAAAGGCCTGTTTCTCACGTTGGCGATCAACTGGTTGATCAAACCTTTCACGATGGCCGCTTTAGGATGGCTCTTTTTCCGTGTGTTATTTGCCGATTGGGTTGACCCTCAAACCGCCACCGAATATATCGCAGGAATGATTCTGTTGGGCGTTGCGCCTTGTACTGCAATGGTCTTTATCTGGAGCCATTTAACAAAAGGTGATGCCAATTACACATTGGTGCAAGTCTCCGTCAACGATCTGATTATGATCTTTGCCTTTGCACCCATCGCCGCATTTTTATTAGGCGTCAGCGATGTGACTGTTCCCTGGGATACCCTGCTTCTGTCTGTTTTGCTATACGTGGTAATCCCGCTCGTTGCCGGCGTGATCACTCGCAGGTTACTGGACTCGAAACAAGGCAATTTTCGAATTGATCGCTTTGTTCAAACCTTAAAACCTATCTCCATAACCGGTCTGCTGGCGACCGTAGTTCTGTTGTTTGGCTTTCAAGCGGAAGTCATTTTGGCCAATCCTCTGGCAATCCTGTTAATTGCCGTTCCTTTGCTGATACAAACCTACGGAATTTTCGCTATCGCCTACGCTGCGGCGAAAGCAATGAAGCTACCGCATAACATTGCAGCTCCAGCGTGCATGATCGGGACTTCCAATTTCTTTGAGTTAGCTGTTGCTGTGGCTATCTCGCTGTTTGGCTTGCAATCCGGTGCTGCTCTGGCCACGGTTGTCGGCGTCCTGGTTGAGGTGCCTGTCATGCTTACTCTTGTGAATTTTGCCAATCGAACACGGCACTGGTTTGAACAGGAGTAGATTGTGGATCTTTTAAACTTACCCAATATCGACGCTAAATGTTTAAAGCCGATCGACGAAAAACGACTATTTGAATCCGAGCGCAGCCTACATAAACCTCGTATTTTGCTACTGTACGGTTCTTTGCGAAAACGATCTTTCAGTCGCTTGGCAACAGAAGAGGCTGCTCGTATCCTGGAAGCCTTCGGCGCAGAAACAAAAACGTTTAATCCTTCCGGCCTGCCACTGCCTGATGACACAGATGACCAACATCCAAAAGTTCAGGAATTGAGAAA
>JAEZGT010000378.1 GCA_023416875.1 Pseudomonadota bacterium | reverse complement strand
GGCCCATGCCGCCCACGATCAAATGGGTACTTGGGTGCTGGATGGCCAGAAGCAGGATTCGGTCACGGTGTTGGACGCCTTCCGCGAGGCGTTGGGCGACAAGGTGTTCTACTCCCAGGCGCTCTATAGCAGCCGCTCACGCGATACCAAAGACTTTGCCCATGCCATCGAACAGGCGCAAAAAGCGGACGTGATCGTATTTGTCGGCGGTGAAGAAGCGGTGCTCAGCGGCGAGGCCCACAGCCGTGCGGATATCCGTTTGCCCGGTGCACAAGAGCAGTTGATCCGCGAGCTGAAGAAAACCGGCAAACCGCTGGTGGTGGTGGTGATGGCCGGTCGCGCCATTGCCCTTAACGATGTGATCGACGAGATGGATGCGCTGGTGATGGCTTGGCATCCAGGCACCATGGGCGGGCCAGCTATAACGCGTTTGCTGCGCGGCGATGCTGAGCCGGTGGGTCGTCTGCCGATTACTTGGCCGAAAGTGACCGGGCAGTCGCCGATTTATTACAACCATCCAAGCTCCGGTCGCCCTGCATCCGAAGGCAACTTCACCCAGATGGACGACTTCCCCCTGGAAGCGTTCCAGCACTCCACCGGGCATAAAAACCACTACATTGATATCGGCTTCAAACCGCAATTTCCTTTCGGTTACGGCTTGAGCTATTCCAGCGTGAGTTACAGCGATATCAAAATCGACAAAAAGGCGATCAGCGGGGACGGCCAGATAAAAGTCTCCGCCAAGATCACCAACACCGGTAAACGCCCGGTGACCGAAACGGCGCAGTTGTACATTCGCGATCTGGTGGCCAGCAGCGTGCGCCCGGTGCGGGAGCTGAAGAGCTATCAGCGTGTGACCCTTAAACCCAGGGAAAGCAAGCGTGTGACATTTACCCTCCGTGGTGAAGATCTGGCGTATTACAACCAAAAAGTGGAATACGTTGTGGAACCCGGTGAGTTCCACGTTTGGATCGCACCTAATGCCGAGGAAGGGCTGAGGGCGGAATTCAGCGTACGCTAAACCTTTCGGGCCGGATTTCCGGCCCTTTTTTTGTCGATACATCCGCTTTTTCCGTAGGTGTTGGCAACACGTAACGCCTCCTTGTGGTGAAATCCGTTCCCAGGATCAGCCATAGGAGCCGCCACGGTGAACACCCCCAAAATTCCATTTGCGTTAGCACTTGTAACCAGCCTTGCCGTGGTGAGCGGTTGCGGCGGCGACACCTCTTCATCCAGCAGTTCTTCGTCCAGCAGTTCGTCTTCCAGCACAAGTTCATCGTCTAGCAGTTCGTCCTCCAGCAGCTCATCTTCAAGCGCCAGCTCCTCATCGGGCGGCGGCGATTGTCTCGCCCCGGCCAACGCTAATGGCTATTGCCTGGTTTGGCAGGATGAATTCGATGCGGGCGCGCTGGATGCCAGCCGCTGGACCCCCGAGGTGAATTGCTGGGGCGGTGGTAATAATGAGGCGCAGTGTTATCTCAACCGGTTGGAAAACCTCTGGGTCGCAGACGGCCTTTTGCATTTGAAGGCCATCCGCGAAGACGTGCGCGGCCTGCAGTGGTGGATGACGATCCGTCCTATTCCGCAACGGATACCAGCGGTACGGGCACTTTCAGCTCGGCGCGCATCCGCAGAAAAAACAAAGGCGACTGGAGCTATGGCCGTTTCGAAATCCGCGCCAAACTGCCGCGCGGGCAGGGAACCTGGCCGGCGATCTGGATGTTGCCCACGGACAACGTCTACGGCGGTTGGGCGGCGTCCGGGGAAATCGACATTATGGAAGCGGTCAATCTGACTGTGGACGGCGAGCGGCGAGTGCACGGCACTTTGCACTTCGGTGACAACTGGCCGAACAACGTCTCCGCTGGCAATGAATATCTGCTGCCCGGCGGCGCCAATCCCGCTGACGATTTTCATGTTTATGCCGTGGAGTGGGAAAAAGGCGAAATTCGCTGGTATGTGGACGGCGATCATTTCGCCACGCAGACGGAAGCCGGCTGGTATTCCATGGCGGATCTGGCGGATGCCTCCGCGCCTTTTAATCAGCGCTTCCATATGCTTCTGAATCTCGCCGTCGGTGGCTCCTGGGCGGCCAACGTCAATGATATGGGCATCGACGAATCGGTATTTCCGCAGCAGATGCAGGTGGATTACGTGCGGGTTTATCAATGCACCAAGGATCCGCAAACTGGCCGCGGCTGCGCCTCTCGCGATGATGATTTTGAGCTGAACCCCGGAGTTACACCGCCGACGCCTGTTGATACATCGGGCAATACGTTAAAGATTTTCGATGGCGCAGTGCAGCCGCCATTTAATTGGGGGGTTTACGCGGAAACCGGCGAAGTCCTTTATGCCATGGTGCCAATCGGCGGTGACTACGGCACCGTTGGCGAAATAACGTTTCATTCCGACCAGGCTATAGGTTTTTACCAATCCGCTGCCACATTTGATATTTCCCAGTACAAAACAATCGAATTTGATCTGCGCATCATCGACGATCCACGCACGGTAAAATCCCCGCTGATTTTCCGCGCCGATTGTGTTTTTCCGTGTACTTCAGGAGATTTGGAGTTGGGCTATCCGCAACCGAATGCCTGGACGCATTATCAATTGTCGCTGGCCGAGCTCGCGGCCGCAGGGCTCGATTTGAAAGCGGTCAATACGCCGTTTGTGATTTCAACTTTATGGGGTAATCAGGCGGGTTTGAAATTGCAGGTCGATAATATTGTGGTGAAAAAATAGTGCTGAGAGGACAAAAGAAAAGCCGGCGAACTCGCCGGCTTTTTTATTTCAGTTGTTGTGTTTCAGTTATTGCGCTGTGGTATCGCTGCCGTCCAGCGCTCCGCGTCGTTAGCGGACATGGAGCCGTAAGGAGACAAGCGCGCATCTTTTCTGCCAAGATTTTGTATGTCACTTAAATATTGCTCTCGTGACAACAGAGTTCCGCCACAAATATCCTCCAGCGGCAGGGAGGCGTTTTGATCCTCGCCGAGTTGACTGAGCAATTTCTCCATGACCCACTCGGGAATCAATTGTTTGTGCGCCGGATAAATCATCCCGAATAAAATCAGATGGCTCAGCAACAATTGCCAGTGCGGCTCAAAGCGTTGTACCAAACGTTTCCAGTCCATATTTTCTCCGCAAGAGAGAATCAGGTGCGCGACGTCAGCGCCATCAAAACGCTCGCGCTCCATAATAAAGGCTTTGGACCAAATCATTTCTTCTGCGGGGCAGATTCTGGTGGTGATGCCAAAAGTTTCTCCCACTGGTGCGTGCTCAAACCAGGCGTCATCCACTTCCGCCACACCATTGCCAGAATTGAAAACCAGATCGACAAAATCATTGCCGCAGAAAGTCTTGCCCAGCCAGTGCGGATAGGTCATTTCCGTGCGGTAACTGGCTTTTGCCAGAGTGTCCGCAACGCGATAAAAATCGTTTTTGGCAATAAAAATATCAAAATCTTTGGTGTAGCGATTTAACCCTGTGTGGTAATTCAATGCGTAAGTACCGCCCACGACATAAGGAATTTGCGCTTGATTTAGCAACAGCAAAACATTGCAGTAGAACCGGCGGGTTTGTGGAGCCATGGAAAGTTCATGGCGTATTTCACCAGAGTTTGGTGCTGCCGCCAGTAAGTCGGGCGCGAAACGTAATTCTGCC
>JAEZGT010000320.1 GCA_023416875.1 Pseudomonadota bacterium | reverse complement strand
GTGCCACACCGGCTCCGGTCAATGCGGAGTTGCAGACCAGGGTTTTGGAAGGCGCTCAACCGGTGACCTGTCGCCCTGCGGATCTGCTGCAGCCGGAGTTGGCCAGTCTGACCGCCGAGCTGCGCGATATAGCGACGCGCAAGAAGCTAGCCCTCGCAGCTGGCGAACGCGAAATCGACGATGTGCTCACCTATGCGCTGTTCACTCAAGTCGGTTTGAAATTCCTGGAAAACCGCAATAACCCTTCTGCCTTTGAGCCCGCGCCGGATGCCGCAACCAGTGCCCCGCCAGTAAAGTCTCCAGCGGGGGAGGAAATCTACACCGTCAAAGTCGACGGCAGAGAATTCACCGTCACCGTCAGCGATGGCGGCGATATCACCGGCATAGTGCCGCTGGGCAACCAACCTGCACCGGCGCGCGCCGCGACTGCCGGAGCGGCCGGTGGCCTGCCTGTCAGTGCGCCGCTGGCCGGCATCATCTGCAAGGTTCTCGTTGCACCGGGCCAGGAGGTTACAGCGGGCGAGCCAGTGTTGCTGCTGGAAGCCATGAAGATGGAAACCGCCATCAGCGCACCCGCCGCCGGGGTAATCGGCAACATCAACGTCGGCGAAGGCGATTCGGTGGCTGTTGGTGACATTCTCCTGTCGATTGCCTGAGCTGGAGCAGTGGTATGAACAATCTCTATAACCTCTGGCAAAGTTCCGGCGTCGCGCAGGCCTCCTTTGGGCAGATTTTGATGCTCGCCATTTGCCTATATCTTCTGTTTCTGGCAATCCGCAAAGGTTTTGAACCGCTGCTGCTGGTCCCCATAGGCTTCGGGGGCCTGCTCGCCAATATCCCCGGTGCCGGCATGGCCTTTTCCGCGACCGAATACGCCATCCGCCACGGCGATATGGCGCTGCTTGCACAGATGGCGGCGGTGTTGCAATTGCAGGAGTGGAGCTCCGCCGCCGACTTGCTCAATGCGCTCAATTCCGCGACTCTCGTTCAGCAGCAAACCTTGACGACCATGGCGTTGAGTGCGGGCTACAACAACGGCATGCTCTACAACTTTTATTCCGTGGCGATTGCCAGCGGCGCTGCGCCCCTGATTATTTTTATGGGGGTGGGAGCCATGACGGACTTCGGCCCACTCTTGGCCAACCCGAAAACGCTGTTGTTGGGCGCGGCGGCGCAGTTCGGCATATTTGCCACTGTTCTAGGGGCGGTTGCCCTCAATGCCACCGGATTGATGGATTTCAGTATTGCCGACGCCGCTGCAATCGGCATAATCGGCGGCGCTGATGGTCCCACAGCCATTTATGTGGCCAGCAAGTTGGCGCCGGATCTGCTGGGTGCCATCGCCGTCGCCGCTTATTCCTATATGGCCTTGGTGCCGCTGATCCAGCCGCCTATCATGCGCGCGCTCACCACGGAATCCGAGCGCCGTATCGTCATGACTCAGTTGCGCCACGTGGGCAAGCTGGAAAAAATCGTGTTCCCAATAGGTCTGCTGATTCTGGTCGCCCTGTTTCTGCCGGATGCGGCGCCGTTGCTGGGTATGTTCTGTTTCGGCAATTTGATGCGTGAATGCGGCGTGGTTCAGCGTTTGTCGGATACCGCGCAGAATGCCCTGATCAATATCACCACGATTTTTCTTGGCCTCTCAGTCGGTTCCAAGCTGGAGGCGGACAAATTTCTCGATCCCAAAACCCTGGGCATTCTTTTTCTCGGCATAGCGGCTTTCTGTATAGGTACGGCGGCGGGTGTCGTTATGGCCAAACTGATGAATCTCGTCAGCAAACAGAAGGTCAACCCCCTGATCGGGTCCGCCGGCGTTTCCGCAGTACCCATGGCCGCGCGGGTTTCCAATAAGCTGGGGCTGGAAGCCGATCCGCAAAATTTCTTGCTCATGCACGCCATGGGGCCAAATGTGGCTGGTGTTATTGGATCCGCAGTGGCGGCCGGAGTCATGATTGCAATGGTCGCCAATATGGCGGCTTGATTGTTATTGCCGTCGGCAATCGCCGGCGGTCTTCCCCACGAAAGGGCTTTTAAACCTCTACGCGCAAATAGTGTAGAATGGCCCGCCGTTTTTGAGCCTACCCGTATTTTGGAGAGCATCTATGCTGAGACGTACAAAAATAGTCAGTACTTTGGGGCCTGCCACCGATGAACCTGGAGTTCTGGAAAGACTGATTATCGCGGGAGTAAACGTTGTACGTCTGAACTTTTCCCACGGGTCCCCAGAAGAGCATCGCAATCGCGCCAACGCTGTGCGTGAATTCGCCAGCAAACACGGCCGTTATGTGGCGGTATTGGGTGATCTCCAGGGCCCGAAAATCCGCATAGCGCGCTTCGCCAAAGGTCCGATCAAATTGAACCTCGGCGACAAATTCTCTCTGGACGCGGATCTGCCAACAGAGGCAGGTGATCAGCATCAGGTGGGCATCGACTATAAAGAGCTGCCCCGCGACGTCAATCCAGGTGACCTGCTGTTGCTTGATGATGGACGAGTGGTGCTTAAGGTGGATTCCGTCATCGGCAACCGCGTCAATACGACGGTTACCGTTGGCGGCAAGCTGTCCAACAACAAAGGTATCAACCGCCAGGGTGGTGGACTTACCGCTCCGGCCCTGACCGACAAAGATTACGCGGACATCAAAACCGCCGTCGCCATCGGCGTGGATTATCTTGCAGTCTCCTTCCCTCGCACCGCCGAGGATATGAATCTCGCCCGTTCTTTAGTTAAAGAAGCCGGTGGGGATATAGCGCTTGTCGCCAAGATCGAGCGCGCCGAATCTGTGGAAAATGATGATGTTCTCGACGGCATCATCAAAGCATCCGACGCGGTGATGGTTGCCCGTGGTGATCTGGGTGTGGAAATCGGTGACGCCTCTTTGATCGGCGTGCAGAAGCACATTATTGCCCGCGCCCGCGCGCTCAACCGCTGTGTGATCACCGCTACCCAGATGATGGAAAGCATGATTAACAGCTCGCTCCCCACCCGGGCGGAAGTGTTTGACGTGGCGAACGCGGTACTCGACGGCACTGATGCTGTCATGCTCTCTGCGGAGACCGCCGCAGGTCAGTTCCCGGTGGAAACCGTAGAAGCCATGGTGCGTGTGATCCTCGGGGCGGAAAAAACTGAGGGGCACCATAAAGCGCTGGAGCGCGAGCCCACCAACCGCGTCGCCATTGATCAGGCAATCGCCGCTGCCGCCATGTTCACCGCCAACCAAATGCCGGGTGTTGCTGCCATCGTATGTATGACAGAAACCGGAGCTACGCCTTTGCTGATGAGCCGCTATGGCTCCAGTCTCCCCATTTTCGCCATGTCACCTCACGAGCGCACTTTGCGCCGCGCGGCGCTTTATCGCGGCGTGGAAACCGTGTTGTTCAATAACGAGAACCTGACTTTCGCACAGTCCAATCAGAAGGCGATCGACACCTTGTTGGCAAAACATATCGTGAAGGAGGGGGATTTGGTGATTATCTCCAAAGGAGATATCGCGCACGTTCATGGCGGCACCAATACCATGAAAATTCTCGAGGTGGGCAAGCCTATCATTCACGGTCCGCAATAACGCTATCAGCAGCTGCGCACTAGTCCTAAAAGTCCTTCTCTTGAACGGCCCTCCAGTGAGGGCCGTTTTTCTTTCCAGGATACTAACGCCCGCATCTTCAAGGGGCTCATCAAGCGTGAGCAGGCCATTGACCGCTGCGGCCTCGCGATGAGTGTACGCCTGCGAAAAGAACGTTAGTTGGCTTTCGGACTTTTGGAGTGTTCCCCTCGACCCTGCCGGCAGGCCTGGAAGGCGAAATAATCGTCGGTAAGGCTGCGGTCAGCGGCTCGCCGCTCTTTTGACTTTCGGCGTTTGCGGTGATAGAGGTCCAACGGCAGGTTTCTGCACGGATCGGCGTCGAGACGGCGATCTCTACCTTTTCTTCGATCGATAAATACGATTTCAGGATTCATAACTACACACTTCCGAGAGATAGTAAATCCGCGGGCCGGTGGCCCTTGTAATAGTTTTTTGCAGACGCGCTCCGGCGTTTACAGGTTAAGCCTAGCCATAAAATGCCGGCTGTCCAGCGTGCGAGGTATCAAGGTTTGCTTGGAATCGACCAGCGGCACACCGATAATAGTCGGCCAGTAGGAGGCCCCCAAAAATGCAGTTAGAGAATCTGATTAACGAACGTATTGTCGGCACATTTGCGCCGTATCACCATGAGGTGACTAATGAAAGCCACGGCCACAGTGTTGCACCCGGTTCGGAAACACACTTCAAAGTCGTGGTGGTGGCGGAGAGGTTTGCTGAGTGCAACGCGGTGCAGCGCCACCGTCTGGTCTATAGCGCTCTCGCCGATGCCTTGGCGGCTGGCGTCCACGCTCTGTCCATTCATACCTATACCCCTGAAGAGTGGGCCGGGGTGAATGGCGCGCCGGATTCTCCGCCCTGTTTGGGCGGCAGTAAGCATGACCGCAAATAACAGTTGGCGTATCAAATCAGCAAAGGACAGAGCACAGATTAGCGAAAGTAATCTGGTGGAAGAGAAAAGGCCCCGAGGGGCCTGATTAAATGATTTGATCAACCCGGATGGTCATCGCACTTCGTGCTGCCGGACCGACAAATTCTGGAAAATGGTGATTGCTGAAACTCAGGCTACCTCGACATTTTCGGCTTGGGGGCCTTTTTGGCCGACGCCTTCAGTAAAGGTGACCATTTGACCTTCCTTCAAGGTTTTGAAGCCAGATCCGATGATATTGCTGAAGTGAACGAACAGGTCTGCACCGCCTTCACGACTGATGAAACCGTAACCCTTGCTCTCGTTGAACCACTTAACAGTTCCACGTAACTTGTTTGTTGATGACATAACTTCTGTTTAACCTTTGCTGAAAAACTTCTGGAAAACCTTGAGTGAACCTTGAAGAACGGGTGGTCAAAATGAAGTGCGATACTGCCTCCAAAAAACGAACCACTTTAAAAGGATAAGGCAACATCTTGAATTCCAAAGAAAAATAAAAGGCCTTTTAAGCGCGATTTAAATACTTTGGAGATCAAATTCCTAATCTGGTTTTACTGCAGTGGTTTTTTGGGCTCAAGTGGGCCGCCACATTCTTGGCCGATTCTAGGCGGGATTAATCACAATAGCAATATGACCTTGACAGCGAATTTAGACGCATTAAACCCTATGTATTAGAGGTTAAAACACATAAATTCGCCGCTATTTTGGCTGTCGTTCAGCGCGCATTATTGACCTGTGATGGTGCACTGTAAGGAAGTTTCGGAAGGTGGTCAGCGATCAATGAAATGCCTTTGTCATAGAGTTCGCGAACATTCGGTTTTACGCCCAAACTTGCCCGTTTGGAAATCATCGTAATTGGGAAAAGACAGTGACTTGTTTTGGGTACGCAGACAGCGCGACTTTTTCCTTCTTCATCTTTATATACACGCCATTCCAATCCCAATTCGTTCACATATACATCGCCGAGAACCACACCCATCGCTTGCAGTTGTGGTCTTTGTGTTTGATTGATCAGCCCCTCGTCGATAATGCGCTGTAACAGGCGCAAGTCACCGATATCTTTGCGTACGCGGGTGCCGAATTCGGAGCGACCGATTTCGTCGATCACATTGCGCTGACGCTCCAGATATCCATTGTCCACCCAACGCAGTTCTTCCAGCACCGGACCTTCTTTGGACGATTGAGCAAAGGAAATTCCACACATCAATGAGGTGAAAATGATAAGTAGGAGCTTCATAGGGAATGCGTCTCTTGTGCAGATAAGGGTTTTATCGGTTCGGGGTGGAGCGCCGCCAGATTGATGGATTGCCCATTGAGCATTACTAGACGTACGTGGTGGCGTTTCAGTTCCCTGGCATGTGGGACGCCGCAGGCGTGAGCGATCATCTCCACGTCATGCATCATCTGGCGATGGTAGTTTGCCACCCGGACCGCCTTGTTGGCCGGATCCAGGCCTTTTTGTAGTTTCGGATCGTGTGTGGTCACACCGGTCGGGCAAGTATTTTGATGGCACTGCAACGCTTGAATGCAACCGAGGGCGAACATAAATCCCCGTGCGGTGGTGACAGCGTCCGCACCTGTCGCCAGGCTGAGCGCGACATGGCCGGGCGTGATTTGTTTTCCCGATGCAATGATTTTGATGCGGTCGCGCAAGCCATGGCGGATCAACTCGTCGACCAAATAGGGCAGGCTCTCGCGCAGCGGTAAACCGACAAAGTCCATCAGTGGTTGTGGTGAGGCTCCGGTGCCGCCGTCAGCGCTGTCTACGGTGATGAAATCCGGCGCACTCTCAATACCGCGTACGTGGATCCGTTGACATAGCTCTTCCACCCAGCCGGTTTGCCCCAACACGGCTTTGAAACCGACGGGTTTGCCTGTGACCGACCGGATGTGATTGAGCATATCCAACAGCTCGTCGGTATTGCTGATCTCGGGATGCCGGTTGGGGCTGATGGATGCCTGACCGACCGCAATTCCGCGTATGGCCGCAATTTCACTTGTTACCTTATCGCCGGGCAGAATCCCGCCTTTTCCGGGTTTTGCTCCCTGACTCAGTTTTACCTCGAACATGCGTACTTGGGGCATAGCGGCAAGTTCGCGCAGGCGAGCGTCGCTCAAGCGTCCGTCGGCATCGCGCACGCCGTATTTTGCCGTACCGATTTGGAAAATAATGTCGGCGTCGGCGGCGAGATGATGAGGTGACAGGCCGCCTTCACCAGTGTTCAACCAGCATCCCGCCAAAGCGGCGCCGCGACTCAGGGCGGTCACGGCAGGTTTGGATAGAGCGCCGTAACTCATGCCGGAAATATTGAAATAAGACCGGGTGGTATAGGGTGTCACGCAATAAGGGCCAAAAACCAACGGCAGCGGCTCGTTGGTTTCTTCGTCGAGCATGGCAAATGCGGAATTCAGAAAGTGCGGCTCGCCGGGCGTCAACATGTTGCGAGTGGACCCAAAGGCGATATTGGTGGTGACACCTTTGGCCGCGCGATAAACCCAACTGCGCTGGGCGCGGTTGAACGGCAGCTCTTCGCGATCCATGGCGAAAAAATACTGGCGGAAAAATTCGCCGAGGTGTTCGAACAGATAGCGGAAACGACCGATGACCGGATAATTGCGCCGAATCGCCGACTGCGATTGGCGCACATCCAGAACATACATCATCGCGACATAAGCGATGGCGCAGCCCACAGCCAGGATAAACAGCAGCACCAGCCAGTTAATGATGAGGTGGGTTGCTTCAAACATAACGCGATTTGTCCACTGAATTACGATAGTTCTGCGCTCTTGCGCAGCGATTGTGCAAATGCGAACGATGGTTTTAAATAGCGCGTCCGCCGGGTCGCTATCTTATCCGATCCTGTGGCGACAATAATCTTCAGATTGGGCTTGGCAGATGTTTGGTCTCGTCCTCTAGCACGCGACCAAGCCAATGACGGCATGGAACGCTTATTTCCCAGGTAAGGAATTTAACTGCATGAAAAAATTAGTTCTTGGTCTCATTGGCATTCTGCTGCTTGCACTCTTGGTTCTCCCTTTTGTCGGCGCGTATAAAACGGAGCAGACGTTCAATCAATGGATTGCGCAGGTCAATCAAACAGGTCCCTATGACTTGTCCTGGGAGAGTTATGACAAAGGCTGGCTGCAGACTCGCGCGGTACTCAAGGTTGGATTCAAGCCCGGTGTTATGTCGGCAGCGTTGCCGGATGCGGACGAAAACCCGTGGTATTTACCCTTGCATGTGCAACTCCATCACGGCCCGGTATTGTGGCTTGATGGTGCGCGTCTAGGCTGGTTTTCCGGTGAGTTCTTTCTCGATGAAAAACATCAGGTGTGGCTGGATAGAAATCTGCAAAAGCAGGGTGAAGGTCGCTTTTTCGTTTCCGAGATTCACATGAATCTTGCTGCGGAAACTACCTTGAAGGACCGCAGCCTGCCATTCAGTTTTACCACTGCCGAAGGCGAAACATTTAACGTGAGTGCTTATGCCGGTGAAGGTGTGATCAGCCGTTCCGGTAAAGTGGAATACAGTGGCAAGCTGACATCTTTTAATGTTGTTGGTGGTGGTTTTTCTGAAGGTTCTGTAGAAGACGTTGCATTTAATGTCCGCTCAGATTTTGGCGCGAAGGTGGGTGAATTTATTGTGCCCGGTTACGCCGAATTTTCTATCGGACAAATTGCGATCAAAGGAACGGAACAGTGGGTGTTTGGTGCGGAGCGGCTCTCCCTGTCCAGCGATATGCAGCTTAACGAAGACAAGTCGTTGGCCAAGATCAAAATCAAAGGCGGTTTTACGGATATGGAAATTATGGGAGAAAAAATTTCCAATGCTCAATTGGATCTCGGTTTTTCCAATTTTAGCGTGGTATTTCTCGACCAGTATCTGGCGATGATTCAGGATCGCTACGATGCGGAAAGCGACGCTAATCCGATGCTCGCCATGCAGACCATGAACATGGCATCGCAACATTTGTTGCCCGGGGGGCCACAAATTCACGTGGACTCTCTGGCCTTCACCACCCGCGAAGGCAGTCTGGAATTTGACGGCCGCCTCGCGATCGCGCCGGAAGCTGCGCAGCACGTAAATAATCCTATGGCGATGATTTCCCACGTTGCGGTCGATGCGTCTCTGTTGGTAGATAAGCCCTTGGCATTTCGTCTTATGCGCCGTTCCACTATGAATGATCTGGATGCGGCTCAATTTGAAGGCGGTGGTCAGATGACTGATACGGAAAAAGAGGCTCTGGCCGACAATCAAACACATATGAAGCTCGACACCCTGACCCTTCAGGGAATGCTGATCGACAAGGGCGAGCGCTATTCCAGCGAATTCCATTTCAAAAATGGCAAGGCTGAATTAAACGGCCGAGCCATGCCTCTGCCGTTCTGAGAAATCCTCGCATGATCGCCCAGTTTCGCGCCCGTGTGCCTTTGCTGATATTGGCTACAGTGACTCTGGTGATATTTCTGCTGATCGAGTGGGGCGGTGATGGGGCGGTGGCGGCGCTGGAGTTTCAACGGCAAGCCATCAATCAAGGGGAAATTTGGCGACTGCTCACCGGCAATTTCACCCACTTTGGTGAATATCACACCTGGATGAATAGCGCCGGCCTGGCGGCGTTGGTGGGGATTTTATTTTGGTATCTGCCGGCGGGTTGGCTGGCGACAGGTATAGTGTTTGTGCCCATTGCGGTCGGTGTGAGTCTGTATTGGTTTGCCGACGTAGACATATACCGAGGGTTCTCGGGGGCCAATTATGGGCTGCTGGCGATGGGGTTGTTGCTGGCCCTGCCACAGCAGTACAAATTGTACACGCTGGCATATTGTGTATTGCTCGGTAAAATTGTGTACGAGCAGTTACCGGGATATGACGTGGATTATCTGCAGGCGGAGATCGGGGTTCCGGTTGCGATTGAAGCGCATTTAGCGGGATTTTGCAGTGGTACGGTGATTGGAGTTTTAGGGCTGTTGAGGCAGCGCCGCACTCGGCGCGCCTCGGATCAGCAATAAATTTATTGCCGGAAATTTGTTACCAGAAAACGGTTACTGCCAGAATTTGCACAGATAAGCGGTATCCCGCACGGCTTTAACTTTAAAAGAAGAATTTCCTTCCACTTCAAACGCCTGACCATCGACATACGATTGCCAGTTACTTTCACCCGGAAGTTGCACCGAGAGTTCACCGCTGATCACCACCATTGTTTCTTTCGCACCGGTGGAAAATTCATATTCACCTTGTTGCATTACACCTACGGTGGCAGGTTGAGTGGCGGTTTGGAAACTGATGGACTTAACGCTACCGGAAAAATACTCGTTGACTTTCAGCATGGGGCTAGCCTCGGGGATGGAAAAGCCGCGCATTATAGCGGCTGAGCTGCTAAAGCCATAGATCCGTTTATTTCAGCACACTGCTACGGAGTTGTTATGACTCAAAAACATCCGCCAGAGGACCGCAATTTCGACGATCTGGCGATGCGCTTTCAAAATAAGATTTACGACTCCATGAAGGGGCGACTGCGTCTCGCTGTTCTGCGCCGGGATTTCAGTGAGTACGTGGCTTTGGACGGTATGCGGGCTTTGGACTTAGGTGCGGGGCAGGGACAGTGGGCGTTAGAGATGCTGCGGCGCAACGCACGGGTTCATCTCACCGATGTGTCGACGGAAATGCTCGCGCAAGCGCAAAGCAATCTGGCGCATGCGGACTTGACGGAAGAGCAGCGCAGTCGCGCGAGTTTCCAGCAAATTTCCCTGCAGGAAGTTGCCGCGCTG
>JAEZGT010000295.1 GCA_023416875.1 Pseudomonadota bacterium | reverse complement strand
GTTCAAGGCGGTGGTGATGTCTTTATCGACGCCCATGCCTTTTTCGTACAGATAACCCAAATTGATTTGCGCACGCGAATAGCCCTGATTGGCGGCTTTGGTATACCAACTTACTGCAGAGACATAGTCGGGCTCCTGGCCCAGGCCTTTTTCAAAAATTTCACCGACATAATTCTGCGCTTCAGCGTCGCCCTGCTCCGCCTGCGGCAACCAGACTTTCAATGCAGAGCGGTAATCGGCGCGGTCGTATTCCACATATTCACCGCCGCGGATACGACAATCCGCCGTAGTAGTGCGCACGGCTCGACGGGGGCTGAGATATTGCATGCTGCCGAGGCGGCGCACCTGGCCGGGCAAAAGGCAATCGACGATATACAAGTCTTCGAGAGACTCGTATCCCTCTTTGGCGTTACCGGTGGTCTCTTTGGCCGGCGTTGTCGCGTTGCAACCGGCAAGTATGGCGAGGCTCAATGCGAGAAGCCCAAAAGGTTTCAGTGCGGGGGGAAGCGTCTTGACTGGCATTGTAAAAATTCTCCTGTTCTATGAGCGAAATCAGTTCTTCGATTCAAACCGCTGCAAACGCTTTGTTATGTCCTTTAGCGCTGCTTTAATTCTTTTTTCATTGCCGGAAATTTCATCTTTGGAAAGAAATTCCAGAGCGACAAATAATTCACGCAATTGATATTCATCCATGGCGGTATCTTGCGAACGCGCGATCAACCGATCGCTCACCTGAATCATCCGGTCTTCCAGAATGGCGTGCGCTTTTTCCCGTTCCGCAACGTCATTTGCGGTGAGGTCATTGGCCAATTCCCATGCCTGGGAGTAAAGCCGGTGAGCGAGATCTATATCTTCAGTCGACAAAAACTGATCACCTTCAATAATGGCTTCGCGCACCGCACCGAGCTCCGGTTTGAGACTGGTTACGCTGGGAACCACTTGATCCAACGCTGCATTGGTGAGAAAAATCAGCGTACCTGTGGCGGCGGCCGCCAGCGCCAACAAGCTGAGATCTTTTTTCAGATTGCGCTTTTTAATGGCGTCGAGAAACTGCCCAGCATCCTTGAAGCGTTTTTCCCGCTCGAATTCCAATCCTCTGCGCAAGGCGCGCATCTGCCGGCGCGGCAGACCGCTGATATTTTCCAGCTTGGCGCCTTTTTTCTGCGCGACATCTGCGGGCATGGGCAAACCGTCGTTGCCGATAAACGGATGCCGTCCGCGAATGATTTCGTAATACATGCACGCCAGTGAATACACATCATCTACCGGCAGTGCCGTATGGCCCTGCAACATTTCCAGGCTGGCGTAACCGGGAGTCAGTGCGCCTTCGGTGAGCGCGTCCGCGAGTGTGCGTTTTTCTTTACTGACCTCGGTAAACGCCTTGGCGATACCGAAATCGAGAATTTTCACCACTCCGCTTTTGCTAAGAAAAATGTTCGCCGGTTTGATATCCGCATGGGCAAACCCCTGCTGATGGGCGTAGGCCAACCCCCGCGCAACGCGTTCAATAACGTAAAGCGCTTTGTCGAACGGCATGCGCCCGTTTTGGCGTAGGTGCTCCTTGAGGGAATCACCTTCGATATATTCCATGGTGATAAAAGCGGTTTCACCATCGCGGTCGAAATCGTAGACGGTGACGATATTCGGGTGCGACAGCGTCTGTGCTTTTTTCGCTTCGCGCTGAAGTGACTGCAGCGCGCCCGGCAAACGCCGACACTCGTCGTTGAGGACTTTGATGGCGATCAGCGTATCGCTGTCCTCCATTTCTTCACGCAGCAGGTCTTTCGCCAGATAGACCTTACCCATGCCCCCTTCACCCAAGGTCTGCAACAGGACAAAGCGCTCCTTGAGCACTTTCATGCCTTGGTATTGCTCGGCAACACGGCGCTCCAGCTGGGCGAAAACGCTATCTGAGGCGCGGCGAATATCCGGGTTGACGACGGTGGTCTTGGCGCTGTGAACCGGATCGACGAAGGTGTTGTTCGGATTCGCCGATGGGCGAACACGCGGATTTACCTGAATGCGAGTGGCATTGGGGTTTGGTGCGGGGCGCGTGCGATCATCCTCTTCGGAACCGCGAGGGAGCGTCGGCGTGGACGGAGCAGCTGGCTCTACAGGGCGGCTATCACGCGCCAGTGTAGTGGCAGCGTCACCTCTAGCCGTGGTCTCAGGGCGCTGTCTGGTTTCATCAGGGGAATCGTCCATAGGTATGCGTTTTGGGGTGGGATTTTCGTTGTCCATCGCTCCACACTCGATCAAGCAAAGCGGCATAGTAGCCCCGCGAGCGCTGCCAGACAAACGCGGCAGCCTCGTGGCCAGTCACTAATCCGAACTCGTCTCCTGCAACCCCGACGCCTGAATCATGGCGCGCAATGTTTTGGATTTGAATTCGCGTTCATATAACACCGCGACTACCACGGCCACCGCCAGCACGAACAACCACAAGCTGAACACCCAAGCCAGCACCGAAAGAGAAAAATAATAAGCGCGCAAACCATAGTTGTAGCTCAGGCCAGCCTCATCAATGACTTTGGACGCGTGGCGGGCGAACTGCTCTGCCTCGGGAGTTGGCGTGGAATATAACGGCGCCGCGCCGAGCATGATGGCGCAGAAACCGTATTGCCGCATGGACCAGGTGAACGTGAAAAAGGCGTAGATATAAATCAGCAGCAACAGCATGACTTTGAATTGCAGTTGCAAAGGCGTTTGGCCGAGGCGGGAAAATGGCACGGTCATCAAAGTGGCGTGAACTGTCTCGACAGAAGCGAGGGTGGTGACCAAACCGGCAATAATCAGCATGGCGGTGGATGCGAGGAAGCTGGCGTTGCGCTCGAGGCTGGATAACAACGAGGCGTCGGTGATGCGATTCTCCCGACGCAGCACGGAAAACATCCATTGCTTTCGATAAAAGTGCAGTACTGACGAAATACAAAAAGACGTGCGCGCCTGCCGTTTTGCAAAGGCGGCATAACCGGCCCAACAGCCCAGCAGCCATAAAGCCGCGAATAAATCCAAACCATACAACGTCAGCCAATCTGCCATCGCAATCACTCTCTCGCAAATCCCGTCTCTCGTATAACCAGTCGCACCACTGCCTGCTACAGTATCGTCCAAGCGACGCGCTTTGTTCGAAACGCGGCGCAATATAACCACTTTTGCCGCCCGCTGACAGCCGCGTCGCCCCGTTGCGGCAGCGCATATTCAAATGCGCTGATTTGTCGAGTGCGCATATGCGAGGTTGAATTCAAAACTATAGCGGCGGCAAAATGCGAAATCCGCCTGTCGTCAGCGGACTTTCAATGCAACTTCAGAGGCGCTCTATGCAAGAAGCCAAACCCCTGTCCCACCCCGCATTCCAGTTTATCCGCAGCGAAGCCGTTCCCTCCCTCAAATTGACCGTCGAAGAATATGAGCACAAAGCAACCGGAGCCCGGCATTTCCACCTGAGCGCCGACAATTCGGAAAACGTATTCCTGGTCGCCCTGCGGACGGTGCCGCAGGACTCGACGGGCGTTGCGCATATTCTGGAACACACCGCCCTGTGCGGCAGCGAGCGTTATCCGGTGCGGGACCCGTTCTTCATGATGACGCGGCGTTCTCTGAATACCTTTATGAATGCGTTTACCAGCTCCGACTGGACTGCTTATCCCTTTGCGAGCGTCAACCGCAAGGATTTCGGCAATCTGCTGGAGGTGTATCTGGATGCGGTGTTTTTCTCCCGCCTGGACCCGCTGGACTTCGCCCAGGAAGGTCACCGACTGGAATTCGCTGAAGCCGACAATCCCAACTCGGAACTGCTGTTCAAAGGCGTGGTGTACAACGAAATGAAAGGCGCCATGAGTTCGGTCACCTCACAGCTCTGGCACACCCTCAGCAAATATCTGCACCCCGCGACGACTTATCACTTCAACAGCGGCGGCGAGCCGGATTGCATACCCAATCTGACTTATGAACAGTTGGTCCATTTCTACAAAACCCACTATCACCCCAGCAACGCGATTTTCATGACCTACGGCGATATTCCCGCCCAGGAGCATCAGACCAAATTTGAAGAGCTGGCCCTCAAGCGCTTCCAGCGTCTGGATAAAGTGGTATCCGTGCCCGACGAGCAGCGCTATTACGCGCCGGTGCGGGTGGAAGAACGCTACCCACTGACGGAGGACGAGAACAGCGGCAATAAAACTCACGTGGTGCTGGCCTGGCTGCTTGGCCACAGCGCCAATCTGGAAAGCGCGTTTACCGCCAATCTCCTTTCCAGCGTGCTGCTGGACAACAGCGCTTGCCCGCTGCTGCAAGCTCTGGAAACCACGGACCTCGGCAATGCGCCCTCGCCGCTTTGTGGTCTGGATGATTCGCAGAAGGAACTGGCTTTTGTCTGCGGCCTGGAGGGCTGCGCTGCGGAAGACGTGGATGCGGTGGAAAAGCTGATCCTCGACACCCTTGAGAAAGTGGCGCAGGACGGTATTCCCCAGGAAGACGTGGAAGCTGCCCTGCATCAGCTCGAACTGCATCAGCGGGAAATCGGTGGCGACAGCTACCCCTACGGTCTGCAGCTGATCATGAATGCGTTGACGGCGGCGACCCATCGCGGCGATCCGGTTGCCATGCTCAATGTGGATGTAGCACTGAACACGCTGCGCAGCGCCATCAAAGATCCGGATTTCATCAAACAACAAGTGCGCAAGCTGCTGCTCGATAACCCGCACCGGGTGCGTCTAAGCCTGGTGCCGGACCCCGCCATAGCAGCCCGCAAAGAGCAGGCGGAAAAAGACCGCTTGGCATCCATCAAAGCCGAGCTGTCCGATGCTGAGAAACAAACCATAGTCGAGCGCGCCGCTGCATTGCTCGAACGTCAGGCCCGCCAGGACGACGAATCCATACTGCCGAAAGTCACCCTGCAGGATGTACCGGCAGCCGAACCCGATCTGCAAGGTAATCATCTGGAACTGCCGCGCAGCAAACGTCCCCTGGCGAGCTACGACGTCGGCTCCAACGGCTTGGTCTATCAGCAGGTGGTGGTGGAGATGCCCGAGCTGTCGGAGCAACAGCTCGCAGTGCTGCCCTACTACACCAGCTGCGTCACTGAACTCGGCGTCGGCGACAAAAGCTATCTGGAAGTGCAGCGCTGGCACGCCCGGGTGTCCGGCGGGGTTAACGCCTTCGCCAGCATTCGTAGCAAGCCCGACGACATCCACAGCACCAACCAGTTTTTAACCTTCTCCGGCAAAGCGCTGGTGCGCAACCACGAAGCCTTGTGCGAACTGATGGACGCCACCCTGAACGCTGCCCGCTTCGACGAACACAACCGGGTGCGCGAACTGGTCGCCCAGATGCGCGCAGCGCGGGAGCAAAGCGTCACCGGCAGCGGCCACGGCTTAGCCATGGGCGCGGCGACCGCCGGTATGTGCGCCGCCGCCAAACTCAGCTTTGAACAAGGCGGCTTGGAAGGCATTCGCCGTATCAAAGCGCTGCATGAGGATTTGAAGGATGACGGCAAGCTGGCGGAGTTCTGCGCGACCCTTGCCAGCATCCATAAAGCCATCAGCCAGGCGCCACGCCGTTATCTGCTGGTGGGGGAAGCCGAGCATCAACAGAACCTGCGGCAGAATTTTGCGCGCTGGTTTGATAAAGAGGATACCGCCGCAATTCGCACCCCCTGGGATTTGCCCAAAGTGAGCGAAACCGTGCGTCAGGGCTGGCTGACTAACTCGCAAGTGAATTTCTGCGCGAAAGCCTATGCCACTGTGCCCATGACCCATCCGGACGCCGCCCCATTGGTGGTGCTGGGCAATGTGCTGCGCAATGGCTTCCTCCATCGCGCTGTGCGCGAACAGGGCGGCGCCTATGGTGGCGGCGCCGGGCAGGACAACAATTCCGCAGCCTTCCGCTTCTACTCCTACCGCGACCCGCGTCTGGAAGAAACCCTCAAGGACTTTGACCGGGCGGTGGATTGGGTGATGACTACCGACCTTCCCTGGCAGGCGGTGGAAGAAGCGATTCTGGGGGTGATCAGCGGTATCGACAAACCCGACTCACCGGCGGGCCGCGCCAAGCGCATGTACCACGGCGACCTGCACGGCCGCACCCTGGAGCTGCGCCAGGAATTCCGTGCCCGGGTATTGGCCACTCGCTTAGACGATTTGCGTCGCGTCGCGGGAACCTATCTGTCCCCGGACAAAGCCAATATCGCCGTGATCAGCGACCACAGCCGTCAGGACGCGGTTGCGGCTCTGGGATTGGAGATCAAAAAGCTTTAAGAGAGAGGCTAAGGAAAAGACAAATGTGCGGCTACGGCCGCACATTTTGTTTAAAGAGAGAGATTGCGATAGTTGCCGTCGAGGTAAATCAGCGGAGCCGGACCTGAACTGGCCACGCGCACGGCAATAATCCGCCCCACCACTATGTTGTGGGTGCCGTAAGGCTGCACCAGGTCAACCTCACATTCGAATACCGCTTCCGCGTCTTCAAGATATGGCGTCTGGTCCGGTGCGAACAGCCAGCGGCCCAGATCAAAACGTCTTTCCCCCTGTTCGCCAGTGGCGCAGAGAATGGAAATGTCCGCATGGTCTTTGCCGAGAATATTGATGGCGAATCGCTGCCCCAGGGACAAAACCGGCGCGATACGCGCATTGCGATTGACGCATACGAGCAGTGACGCCGGTTGGTCTGAGACTGAGGTAACTGAGGAGGCGGTCATGGCGTAACGCTTGCCATCCGCTGCTTGAGCCGAAACCACACTGACACCTGATGGCAAACGTCGCATGCCATCTTTCATAGCCCTAGCCAAATCCTGAGTCATTACCCTCGTAACCTCCGCCCAAAAAATGCCCGCATGATACCCATATCGATCTTTGATTGATATGCGTCAAAGATAAACGCTGGCTATCACCTACACTCCAGTCCATGGATTATTCCAATAGACCTACGAAGTTTGGGAGTGTCATCGCGATGTCAGTGTCCGACCAGCCTCTGCAATGGGATGAGGCATTGATCCAGCGCTACAACCTCAGCGGTCCGCGCTACACCTCTTATCCGACAGCGCCGCAATTTCAAAGTGGCTTCAATCAGGAACACTGGCGCCGGGCGGTGGCGACGGGCAACCAGCACCAGCGGCCGCTCTCCCTGTATTTTCATATCCCCTTCTGCAGCACCATCTGTTACTACTGCGGTTGCAACAAAATCGTCACCGCCAATCGCGCCCGGGCCGAACCCTATCTCGCCGCGCTGAAGCGGGAAATCACCCTGCAGGCGGCTTATGTGGACCGCACCCGTCCGGTCAACCAATTGCATTGGGGCGGCGGCACGCCGACCTATCTGGACGATGCGCAGATGACCGAGCTGACGGAGCACATTCGCGCGGAATTTCCTCTGCGTTATGACGACCTCGGCGAATACTCTCTGGAAATCCACCCACAGACCGTAACACCCGCGCGCCTGGATCATCTGCGCGCACTCGGCTTTAACCGTTTGAGTTTCGGCGTGCAGGATTTCGATAAAGATGTGCAGAAAGCGGTAAATCGTTTTAACGACGAAGCGGAAGTGGCGGAACTGGTCAACGCCAGTCGCGCACTGGGATTTCAATCTTTAAATCTGGATTTGATCTACGGTTTGCCAAAGCAAAGCTGTGACAGTTTTGCCAATACCCTGGACACCATTATTCAGCTGCGGCCGGACCGCATATCCCTGTTCAACTACGCCCATATGCCGCACTTGTTTAAATCCCAGCGGCAAATCAACGCGGCGGAACTGCCGGAGCCGCAGGAAAAACTGCGCATTCTGCATAACAGTATCGAACAGCTACAGTCCGCAGGTTATGTCTACGTCGGCATGGACCATTTCGCCCTGCCCGATGACGAATTATGCACCGCACAACGCCACGGAACTTTGCAGCGGAATTTCCAAGGCTATTCGACCCACGGCGATTGTGATCTGCTGGCGTTCGGCGTGTCGTCCATCAGCTCTCTGGACGGTGTTTTCGTACAAAATCACAAGGAGATCAACGCGTATCAAAACGCGCTGCAGAATAATCAGTTGGCGTTTGACAAAGGTTTAATTCTCAGCCGCGACGACCTGATTCGCCGCAAAGTCATCAACCAATTGATTTGCCAATTCGAACTGGATTTCAAAGCGATTGAAAACCAGTGCGCCATTCGCTTCGCTGATTATTTTGCAGCCGAACTGGAAGCCCTAAAGCCTTTGGTGGAGGACGGATTGCTTACGCTGAATGACGCAGGCATAAACGTTTCCAACCCAGGCCGCCTGCTGATCCGCAGCGTATGCATGATTTTTGACGCTTACCTGAAAAAAGTCGAAGAGAGCCCGCAACCGCGCTACTCCCGCATTATTTGATCAACCATTACTGTGCCGCCTCGCAGGGCCTTTTCATAGGCCCTAACAAAGATTTACATAATTCCTGAAAAGCCAACGCGGATTATTCGTTAACCTGTTCAGACACCGCAGCCAGAAACTGCGGTGAACCGATGCATAGGTTTCCAATAACAAACAGGAGTGCTTATGAAAATCCGCAATTTACTGATCTGGACCGCCGCCGTATTAGCGTTCGGTTTATCGTTTAGTCCCGCTAATGCTCTGCTCCCTCCACCACCCGCCGAAACCCAACATTTCGAAATCACCCAGGGCAAGGTAACCGTTCAACCGGTGTTCTGCCGACAACCCTGCGAAGCACAATCCGGTGAATTTACCGGCAGCTTCGATGCGGTGTTTATCCGCGACCAAATCCTGCTGTCCAATATCGTTTTAAAAAGCGAAGTGGATTTCACTCTGCCGGAAGACCCTTACACGGGCGTGGGCGGCGCAGTACATACCGCGAAACATTATTTTGATGGTAGAACCCTGGTACTCGATGGCACCGTCGACTCCAGCGCGTTTGATGGCCCCATAGTCACCTACAGTTTGGTGGCCGAGGTTTCTGAGGAAGTTGCCGGCTTCGATCCTCATGGTTATTACCTCGCCCGTCAGGATTACCGCAAATGCGCAGCGCCCTTGTGCGGCGGAATTTATGTGAAAGCCGTTAATGGCAAAGCGCTACAGTGCCTCGACGGGCGCCGGCAACGCGAGTGCTACAT
>JAEZGT010000261.1 GCA_023416875.1 Pseudomonadota bacterium | reverse complement strand
GCGGAATCTGTTTGTATCTGCCCGTGGGCCGCACCGCGCCAAAGCGCGGTGGATTTTATTCTGTTGCTGCACCATGACGAAGTGTTCAAACCCACCAACACCGGTCGGTTGATCGCTGACATTTTCCCGGCGAACGTCACTGCTTTTGAATGGTCGCGCACAGAGCCGCCCGCGCAGTTACTGGCACTGCTCGCCGACCCTCAACGTTACCCGGTCATTGTGTTTCCCGCCGACGAAACCAGCGATCGCATCGTTCATACCGAAGCGCCTCAATTGGACGGCAAACGCCCCACCTTGATTTTGCTCGACGGTACCTGGCGCCAGGCGAGCCGCATGTTCCGTTCCTCTGCGTGGCTCGCCGGCTTGCCGGTGCTGACCTTCGCCACCAATCAGGAAGGCCGCTATGCGGTGCGCCAGAAAATCCGCGAAGGCCAATTAGCGACGGCGGAGGCAGCGGCAGAACTGCTGCGCTTATGTGGGGAAGAGGAAAATGGACAAGTGCTGGAAGATTATTTTTTGATTTTCAATGAGCATTACGTTGCCACCCGCAGCGGCCGGTCCGTGCTGCCGTTGCCTGCGCACCAGAGATTGGCGGGGAATGTAGCTGGTGAGTGATTCTCATAATTTGAAGTCCTAATTAAACCCGCTGACGAGCGATTACGGAGACCTGTCATGAAAGCTCTGGAGCTGAAAATTCCGCCGCTGGTACTGGTGTTGATCATTGGCGGTTTGATGGGGTTGGTAGCGGCAATAAGCCGCGAATTCTTGTTGCCGCTGGCGATTCGCTGGTGGGGCGCACTTCTGTTCCTGCTGCCCGGTGTGCTCCTGGTACTCGCCAGTGTCTGGCGCTTCCGCCGCAGCGACACCACCGTAAATCCTCTGCGACCGGAGGCTGCCTCTGCTCTAGTCACCTCCGGCGTCTATCGCATCAGCCGCAATCCCATGTATGCAGGCTTTCTGCTGTGCCTGTGCGGTTGGGCCTGTTATCTCGCCAACCGCTATGCGCTGCTCGGCCCGGTGATTTTTGTGCTCTATATGAATCGCTTTCAGATCCGTCCGGAAGAGCGGGCGCTGGAACGTCTTTTCGGTGCGGAATACGACGCCTACCGCCGGCTGGTGCGGCGCTGGCTCTGATCAGGCATCCAGCGCCGTCATGGCCGCCAGCTCACCGGTACGGGCCTCAATATCCAGACCGGTGTTGCACTTCAACAGCTCGCTGATCTGATGAGACTCCATCAAACCCCAGTGGTAACGCAGCAGCGCGTCCTCGAGCTGATTGATGTAGGTCGCGATATCGTTGAGCTGGTCGGCGCTCAACGCCATTTTGGGGGCGCGGGTCAGGTGAATCGTGTCGATCACCCGCAGGCGCAACTGCGGGTCGCAAGCGTCGAGATTGATAATGCCGAAATCGGAACTGGTCTGGCTGTCGTTCATAGTGGTGAACCTGCTTGGCGAAATGTGGATGAGGGAGACTCCCGTGGCGGAGCCCGACTGGAAGGCGCATCTTTTAGCAGATTTACGCCGATCCGTCGCGTTTCGGAACATATTCTATGCCCCGCTCGGATGAATCCTGCCGCAACAGCGGCATCCAATCATTGAAAGATCTGTGTAGCCCGCGGAGGAAATAACATGCATTTGCAAAATCCAGAACTCCTGCAGCAAGCCAATTATTGGGATGGCCTGTGGCGCCAGTCCAGCAGCGGCGAAGTAATTGAGGTAAAAAATCCGGCTAATGGTGCTCTCGTCGGCAAAGTGCCCCGTGTGAGTCGCGCGGAAGTTGCATCGGCTATTCAGGCTGCCGAGCGTGCGTTTATTTCGTGGCGACAGGAAACCGCCCACAATCGCGGACAGATTTTACGCGCTTGGGCCGATCTGCTGTTGCAGCATCAGGATGATCTGGCGGAGATTCTCACCGCTGAACAAGGCAAACCCCTCGCCGAAGCTAAAGGCGAAGTGCGTTACGCCGCCTCTTATTTGCAGTGGTTTGGTGAGGAGGCGCCGCGCAATTATGGCGACACGATTCCTGCAGCCAAACCAGGGCAAAAAATCCTAGTACAAAAACAACCGATAGGCGTGTGTGGCGCGATTACCCCGTGGAATTTTCCAATCGCCATGCTCGCCCGTAAAGTCGCCGCCGCGCTGGCCGCCGGTTGCACTATGGTGGCAAAACCGGCAGAACTCACGCCATTTTCCGCGTTGGCTTTGGCACTGCTGGGTGAGCGCGCGGGCGTGCCTGCAGGAGTATTTAACGTGGTAACTGGTGACTCCGCGTCCATCGGCGATGAGTTCACCGAAAATCCGATTATCAAAAAAATCAGTTTTACCGGCTCTACCCGCGTCGGCAAATTACTGCAACAAAAAAGCGCCACCAACCTCACCAAGCTTTCTTTGGAGCTCGGCGGCAACGCGCCGCTGATCGTATTTGACGATGCCGATCTCACTCTCGCCGTGGAAGGCATAATAGCGGCCAAATTCCGCAACGCCGGGCAGACTTGCGTCTGCGTCAATCGCCTATTGGTGCAACAATCCATTTATGACGAAGTGATGCAAAAATTGAAAACCGCAGTGGAATCACTGGTTGTTGGCGATGGCCGTGAAGAAGGCGTCACTATCGGACCATTAATCAATCAATCCGCCGTGGAAAAATTCCAGCGACATTATGACGACGCCATCGAACAAGGCGCCGAGTTATTGTGTGGCGATGGCAAAGCCGACGGCAATTTCGTCAAGCCGGTGTTAATGGCCAATGGCAAACCCAAAATGATTTTTTCTCAAGAGGAAACCTTTGCGCCCTTATTGATCGCCATTCCGTTTGCCTCCGAAGAAGACGCCATCCAACTCGCCAACGACACTCCTTACGGCCTCGCCGCGTATTTTTATTCCAAAGATATCAGCCGTGTCATGCGCGTTACCGATGCCCTCGAATGCGGCATGGTCGGCGTCAACGAAACCGCTATCTCCAACGCCACCGCGCCCTTTGGTGGCATCAAATGGTCGGGCTACGGCAGAGAGGGATCAAAATACGGTATGGATGAATATTTGCAGGTTAAGTATGTGTTGTTAGGGTGAGACAACAATCGAATTGCTATCAGAAACCGCCCGCTGGAGCATTCCAATAGGCGGTGATATCGGGATGGCGTTCGCGTTAATTTCGTACTTAAAATGTGGCCCTTCCCGAAACCGGCGTTGTAGGGCCGCCTAGAAGGTCGGTTACGGTATTTCCTGAAGGTGGTGCTTTGGTGAAAAGCGTTTTTACCACGCCGTTCATGGATGCATGGCATTCAAATGCCGGGAAGCTGTCAATTTTCCCTTCGAAATCCACAACCACTGAATTAATTTTGGTGCCGATCCGGTGGACAGTAACGATTAGTGTACCTTTGTAGTCAATGTCGGCCGCCATGCCTACCAATGGATCGCCTGCCCCCGCACTGAGTTCGCGATAAAAATCATAAGATGTTATTGCGGAATTCTTTTTAAAAGAGCACCGGGACATATCTGCGATTTTGAAACCCAGCTGGGCGCCCGATGACAGATCTACCTCTGTAGTGCCGGAGCTTTTATGCGTTTGCTTGATTTCGGTGCAGGAACCAATGTCGACTTCGATTTCGATCTCGGAACACATACGGGCACTTGCGCTTGGCGAAGGCATAAAAGATCGCTGGTCACTCAAGTAGCCGGCGTTGAGAGCTTTTAGCGTATTGCCAGGCCATAGTCGAGCTGCCCGAGGAAGTGGTATTGCGGATTTTCCGACGTGGGGTCCGCTTTTCAAAACTGTGGTATAGCCGGGTACTGATTTTGGGATAAATGCACTGATCCAAAAGGTGAGCTTAGATATGACAAAATCCTTTCAATGAAGTTGCGTCTGCGCTTCCAATATCGCGTTTGGGGCGCTTACCTGTCGTCTAC